>CAYTSL010000122.1:0-6092 GCA_964440415.1 uncultured Flavobacteriaceae bacterium | reverse complement strand
TTCTCAGATGAGAATGGCGTCATGAACAATTCACTAATTGAAGCAAAAGGTGAAGCTTTAGTGGTTAGCCAGTTTACATTGCACGCAAATACCAGGAAAGGGAACAGACCTAGTTATATTAAAGCTGCAAAACCAGAAATTGCCATTCCATTGTATGAAGCATTTCTTACTCAATTTGAGTTAGATTTAGGCAAAAAAATCCAAACAGGACAATTTGGTGCTGATATGAAAGTTGAACTTTTAAATGATGGTCCTGTAACTATAATTATAGACACAAAAGATAAAAATTTGTAAACACATAATCTTCTCGACAAAATTGGTAAGTAAATTAAAATTATTGCGGTTAGTCAAAATAAAAAATTAAATTTGCTTGCAAAGTTTTAAAACCTAGAACTAGAGCAGTTTGCCTCAAAAACATAGACCTACATAGGAATTAATAGTTAATAGAATACCGATTAAGAATTAAATGTTTAGGATAATTCTCTTTCTTGTCATTTTGGGTATGACACACTTTGCAAGCGCTCAATCTTTTATATTCGGTGAGGTGAGTAAAGAAGAACTGAAGGAAACCATAAATGATCAGTTTCCGGAAGCCAATGCTACTATTTTATATAGAAAACAATTTATCTTTTTTAAAAATACCGGCAATAAATCACCAATTCGAAATACTGAAATATATGAACGAATAAAAATTTATAATCGGGCTGGTTTTGATCAAGCAACGAAGTTCATTGAGTTGTATAATAATGACAACATTAGCAACCTAAAAGCAGTAACTTATAATTTAGAAGGTGATGAAATCATTAGTCAAAGTTTTAAAAAGGATAGTATAGTAAAAACGGTTAATGGTTCAGAAATGAAAACATTAAAATATGTTTTACCTGACTTAAAAGAAGGATGTGTTTTAGAGTATAAATACACTTTGGAGTCTGAATGTTGTTTAACATCTAGCATTCCATTGCAAATGGCTGTACCAATTAAAAAAATTGATGTGAGACTTGTTGTTCCTGATTCTTTGAATTATAAAACTATATTCAATCCAAATTCATCAATTATTACTAAGTTAGATAAATCCTCAAGAGTCAGAGAGGTTAAGTCATATGTAACAAGTGAAAACAACGTAAAAGATTTTGAATGGAATAAAGTATCTGAAAGTGTCATTATAATATCAGATTCAAATATTCCTGCGTTTAAAGAAGAACCGTTTGCAAATAACGATTCTTATAGAGCAAAATTAAGTTTAGAATTTAGTCAAATTGAAGCTGTAAATGATACTAAAATTTATGCAGATTGGAATGTTGTTTCAAGTGCTATTAGCAGTAAATCTGGATTTAATGACGAGTTAGAGGATTCTGATGCTTTTCAAAATGATGTTATATCTGTATTAAATGGTACCGAAGATCCTTTTCAAAAGGCTGCACTACTTTTTAATTATGTTAAGTTAAAGATAAAATGGAACGGATTGGAAGGCTATTTAACTAACCAAGGTGTAATTAAAGCTTATAAGAATGGAAAAGGTAATATTGCAGATATCAACCTAACGCTTTTGTCCATGTTACGATATGCTGGACTAAATGCGAACCCGGTATTATTAAATACTTTAACTCCAGAGATCCCTTCTCAACCGTCTGACAAAGGATTCAATTATGTAATATGTAAGGTTCAGTTAGAGGATAAATACATTTTGCTGGATGCCACTGATGAGTTTTCTTCACCTAATATTTTACCGTTAAAAGCATTAAATGGACCAGGGCTACTAATTAAAGATGATGGTACGTCAAGTTGGTTGGATTTAAACCCAAAAAAACCATCAACCAAAAAAGTAACGTTTAATACGAAAATTAACTTGGATACTTCAATAAGAGGAGATATAAAAATCCAATATTCAGATTACCAGTCTTCAAAGTATAGAAATGAAATTAAGGACAAAAGCGAAAAAGATATTATTAATAGTATAAAGAAGGGTAAAGGTGGTTTAAATATTTATAATTTTAAATCTATTGTTGAAAGCGATTTGTCAAACAATGTAAATCAATCATTTGAGTTTGTAAGTAATAGTTCAATTAAAAAAATCGGAAATAAGTTATATTTTACTCCAGTATTATTTTTAGAAACCGATGAAAATCCATTTAACGAGGAATCTAGACAATATCCTATTGATTTTAAGTTTCCATTTGAAAATCAATATAAAATCAATATAATATTTCCTGAAGGTTATGAAGTAGAGTCTTTGCCCAAAAATAAAATAATTCAATTCAATGATAATGATGGTGAGTTTAGTTATTATGCGAGGAAAACAGGAAAAATACTTCAATTTATGATTACTCTAAAACTGAATAAAACCCAAGTTGTTACGGATGAATATCAATTGATTAAGCAGTTTTATGAGGCAATGTTTGATAAGAAAAAAGAAAAAGTAATTCTAAGAGAGATTAGTAATGAAAATAGAAGACGCTCAAAAAACAGTAAATAACTGGATCCAAGATCATGGAGTACGATATTTCAATGAATTAACCAATATGGCTCAACTTACGGAAGAAGTTGGTGAAGTGGCTCGTATTATTGCCAGACGATATGGTGAACAAAGTGAAAAAGAAAGTGATAAAGATAAGGACCTTGGTGAAGAACTTGCAGATGTACTTTTTGTAGTGCTATGTCTGGCAAACCAAACAGGTATAGATTTGCAGGCAGCATTTGACATGCGTATGGAGAAAAAAGCCAAACGAGACCATGACAGGCATCATAATAATGAAAAATTAAAGTAGATTTACTACAATAATCTATTGGTAGTTTTTAATGAATATTAAACTCAATAAATCGTTAATATTAAATCACCCTTCCAAGATCAAAATAACTGGGTCAAAAAGCGAATCTAACAGATTATTGCTTTTACAAGCCTTATATCCTGAAATTGAAATAAAGAACTTATCCAATTCAGACGATTCTCAATTAATGCAAAAAGCATTAAAATCTAAAGAAAGTATTATTGATATTCACCATGCCGGAACTGCAATGCGTTTTTTAACGACTTATTTTTCAATTCAAGCAAATAGGGAAGTGACTATTACTGGTTCTTCTAGAATGAAAGAAAGACCCATTAAAATTTTGGTTGATGCTTTAATTGATTTAGGAGCAAATATTGACTACGTTGAAAATAATGGATTTCCACCTTTAGAAATAAAAGGAAGTCGCTTAAAAGGCGGCAAAGTTTCCTTAAAAGCAAATGTAAGCAGTCAGTACATTTCTGCTTTATTGTTAATAGCTCCAAAGCTAAAAAAAGGTTTGAAATTAAAGTTAAAAGGTGCAGTGACTTCAATACCTTATATTAAGATGACTTTAGATTTATTGAATCAAATAGGTATAAATACTAATTTTGAAGATAATGTAATTCGTATAAAACCTTTTTCAAAAAAGTTAAAATCAAACGAATTACTAGTTGAATCAGATTGGTCATCAGCATCTTATTTTTATAGCTTAATAGCGTTAAGTGAGGTAGGGACAGAGTTACATCTATCATCATATAAGGCTAATAGTTTACAAGGAGATTCAGCTTTAGTATATATTTATGAAAAATTTGGTGTTCATACCAAATTCAATGATGATACTATCATAATCCAAAAAATTAAAACTATTGATAAGCAGTCGATTATTAAATTAAATCTAGTTGAAACACCTGATATAGCCCAAACAATAGCAGTCACTTGCCTTGGGCTTGGTGTGAAATGTGAATTAACAGGATTACATACATTAAAAATTAAAGAGACTGACAGACTGCAAGCTTTAAAAACGGAGATTGAAAAATTTGGAGGTTCTGTCAAGATAACAGATAGCACCTTGCGTCTCTCCAGAGTAGCATCACTTAATAATGCTATAACTATATCTACATATCACGATCATAGGATGGCAATGGCATTTGCTCCTTTAGCAATTAAAACGTCTTTAATTATTGAAGATGCTAATGTTGTATCAAAATCCTACCCAGATTTCTGGCGAGACCTTGAATCCATTGGTGTTAAAATAAATAAATAATAATACTTCGTTAAAAACTTGACAATGCCTAGTTGAAGATTGTATATTTGCGGCTTGAAAAATACTATGTATAAAATGAAGTTGTCGCACTTTAATTTTAACCTACCAGGTGAATTATTGGCCGAATACCCATCCGAAAACCGAGATGAATGTAGACTAATGGTCTTAAACAGAAAGGAACAAACCATTGAGCATAAATTGTTTAAAGATATCATTGATTATTTTGATGAAAATGATGTCATGATTCTAAATAATACTAAAGTATTTCCGGCTAGATTATTTGGAAATAAAGAAAAAACTGGAGCCAGAATAGAGGTGTTTTTATTGAGGGAATTGAGTCAGGATCAACGTCTTTGGGATGTTCTTGTAGATCCAGCTAGAAAAATAAGAATTGGGAATAAATTGTATTTTGGAGATGATGAAACTCTTGTTGCTGAAGTGATTGATAATACTACATCCAGAGGTAGAACATTGAGGTTTCTATATGATGGTTCCTATGATGAGTTTAGAAAGAAGCTTACAGAACTTGGTGAAACTCCACTTCCTAAATATATAAAAAGAGAAGTAACGCCGGAAGACGAGGAACGTTATCAGACTATATATGCTAAAAATGAAGGTGCTGTAGCAGCACCAACAGCTGGACTTCACTTTTCTAAACATTTATTGAAAAAATTAGAAATTAAAGGGGTTCACCTTCCAGAGGTTACTTTACATGTTGGTTTAGGCACATTCAATCCTGTTGAAGTGGAAGATCTATCAAAACACAAAATGGACAGTGAAGAAATTTATATAGAATCAGGAGCTGTTGAAACAGTTAATAAGGCAATTAAGACTAGAAAACGTATTTGTGCTGTAGGAACTACTGCCATGAGAGCTGTTGAAAGTGCGGTTTCTACTGGTGGAACACTCAATGAATTTGGTGGATGGTCCAATAAATTTATTTTCCCACCATATGAATTTAGTATAGCAAACTGCATGATTACTAATTTCCATACTCCAAAATCAACATTGTTGATGATGGCATCAGCTTTTGCAGGCCATGATTTCCTAAAAAAAGCATATGAAGAAGCGGTAAAAGAAAAATATAGGTTTTATAGTTATGGCGATGCCATGTTAATAATATAATATTAAGCCTCGTTTTTCGAGGCTTTTTTGGCTATATAAATGACAACCAAAAAAAAAGACATAAGATCTGTAACAAAAGAACAACTTAGAGATTTTTTTGTTAACCAAGGCGATAAATCCTTTAGAGGGAATCAGGTCTATGAATGGCTTTGGAATAAAGGGGCTCACGCTTTTGAGGATATGACCAATATCTCAAAGGAGTCAAGGAATATGCTCGAAAACAATTTTGTAATAAATCATATTGCAGTTGATTCCATGCAGAAAAGCAGTGATGGTACCATAAAAAATGCCATTAGATTGCATGACGGCTTAATAGTAGAATCAGTCTTAATTCCAACCAAATCAAGGTCTACAGCTTGTGTATCCAGTCAGGTTGGATGCAGCTTGAATTGTAGGTTTTGTGCAACAGCCAGATTAAAACGTATGCGGAATTTAAATCCCGATGAAATTTATGATCAGGTAGTGGCTATAGATAGACAGAGTAGGTTGTATAACGATCGTCCATTGAGCAACATAGTTTTTATGGGAATGGGTGAACCACTTATGAATTATAACAATGTCTTAAAGGCAATAGACAAGATAACATCCAAAGAAGGATTAGGTATGTCGCCAAAAAGAATTACGGTTTCAACTTCTGGTGTTCCTAAAATGATTAAAAAAATGGCAGATGACCAAGTTAAATTCAATTTAGCTGTGTCATTACATTCTGCTATTGATGAAGTTAGAACTAATATAATGCCCTTTAATGAACATTTTCCGTTAGCTGATTTAAGAGATTCATTAGAGTATTGGTACGCAAAAACCCAGAATAGAATTACTTATGAATATGTTGTTTGGAAAGGAATTAACGACACGAAAGAAGCTGTTGAAGCCTTGATTAAGTTCTGCAAATTTGCTCCTAGTAAAGTAAATCTAATCGAATACAATCCTATTGATGA
>CAYTSL010000121.1:0-6125 GCA_964440415.1 uncultured Flavobacteriaceae bacterium | reverse complement strand
AATGAAATGAAAGCACCTATCCAAATGCCAGGAATGAATTTTATAAACAGGAAGAAATCGTAGGCTCCATGAAATAAAATGGCCAGTGATAATCCAATTAAATTGTCTCCAATACGTTTACCATTAAATTTTGCTTTACCCATAAAATATCCCATCAAAACTCCAAATGTTGCATGGGCTGGAACTGCCGTAAAGGCTCTAATTAATGCTACTTCCAATCCTCCTTGAAAAACATAAATAAGGTTTTCAACCATTGCAAATCCCATGGATACAATCACTGCGTAAACAATACCATCAAAAGGTTCATTGAAGGCCTTTCTAGTTTGGGAATAGTACCTAACGATCACGTATTTGCTAAATTCTTCTATTAGTGCAACTACAAAGAATGCCTTAATGAATTGTTGAGCTATATTATTGTCATCCGGCAGAGGTAAAATATAATCAAAGAACACATATAATACAGTCGAAATTAAAACAGTAACAATAGCGCCTAAGAGAAAACTGTAAAGCATGATCCGTTTAGGTTCTTTCTCATATTTATCTTTTAAGTATATGTAGATAATAATTATGAAGGCTGGTGCTATTGCGGAAAGGATTAAACTCATACTTGAAATACTAAATCAATTCTGAAATTTTGTCAATTACAAAAAGATAATAAGATCTGTTCGTTCCAACAAAATGATTATTGTTCTCACTATTGTCTAGTAACATTTTAAACTCCTTAAACGAAACCAATTTTAATGCCTCAACTTCTTCCTCCTGTGGCACAAGATCTTTTAATTCCACATTTAGTTCAGCGATATATACCTGATGAAATTCATTATCTTGAATAGCTCCATTTGCATAAGTAGACAGATGTTTGTGATCTCCAATTTTTGTCAGGTCATTTACGTCCAAATGCAACCCTAATTCCTCTTTGGTTTCCCTAACAGCAGCACTAATAAATGACTCTCCAGCATCTATATGACCAGCGGCTGAAACATCCCATAACAAAGGAAAAATTGATTTTTTATGTGAGCGCTGCTGGAGCAATATTTCTCCTTTTTTAGTATACAACCACAGATGAATTGTATTGTGAAACCAACCATGTTTATGAGCTTCAGACTTTAAAGCTATTTTACCAGTTGGTTCACCAGTTTCTGTTACTATATCAATGTACTCATCCATATTTATTCCTGCGAAGGCAGGAATCTTATTTTTATTACACCTTCTTTTTCCATTGATGAAAAAGAACCAAAAAATCTAGACTGACAAACCTGTTGCTAAGCATTGATTTAGTTTAATCAAAATAACTGAATGTGTCGCCTTTATTTATTTTTAAAAGAGTTTCATAGATGATTCGAATCACATTTTCAACATCATCTCTATGTACCATTTCCACTGTGGTATGCATGTATCTGAGTGGTAAAGAAATAAGTGCGCTGGCCACACCACCATTGCTATAAGCAAAGGCATCCGTATCTGTTCCAGTTGCTCTAGATAAGGCAGCACGTTGAAACGGTATATTCTTCTCCTCGGCAGTTTCCGTTATAAGATCTCTTAACTTCTGTTGAACAGCAGGAGCATAGGCTATAACGGGTCCTTTACCCATTTCCAAATGACCTTCTTTCTTCTTATCTATCATGGGAGTTGTTGTGTCATGCGTCACATCGGTCACAATTGCGACATTAGGCTTAATTGTTTGCGTGATCATTTGTGCGCCACGTAATCCAATTTCCTCTTGAACAGAATTCGTAATATATAAGCCAAAAGGTAATTTCTTTTTATTTTCATGTAACAAACGAGCTACTTCAGCAATCATGAAACCACCCATTCTGTTATCTAATGCTCGACAAACAAAATTATCTTTGTTTAGAATGTGGAATTCGTCAGGATAGGTGATGACACAACCAACATGAATCCCTAATTTTTCAACTTCCTCTTTCTTTTTGCACCCAACGTCAATAAAAATATTATCAAGTTTAGGAGGTTCTTCTTTAGCTTTGCTTCTAGTGTGAATCGCAGGCCATCCGAATACTCCTTTAACTATTCCGTTTTTAGTGTGAATATTGACTATTTTACTTGGCGCAATTTGATGGTCGCTACCTCCATTTCTAATCACATATATTAATCCGTTATCAGATATGTAATTTACATACCATGAAATTTCATCTGCATGCCCTTCAATAACTACTTTATATTCAGCTTTTGGGTTTATTACACCAACTGCTGTTCCATAAGTATCTGTTATAAATTCATCCACATAGGGTTTTAAATAATTCATCCACAATTTCTGCCCATCCCATTCATAACCAGTAGGTGCCGCATTGTTTAAATATTTTTCTAAAAAGTCCAGTGATTTCTTATTGAGTATTTTCTTTTTTGCCATTGATAAAAGTTTTGCACTAATTTAATAATATTAATAAGAATTTAAGGTTATTAAAGCATGTAAATTCTTAATTTTACCTAGCTTAAGTTATAAGAATAATCAATTAATAACAAGCTATAAAAATAGCTTTGGAATGGTTTTAGCTTAACTCTTGATAATGAAAAACTTAATCTACATAATCACTTTGCTTCCGTTCTTTGGTTTAGCCCAGATAGTTGAAAAGGTTCAAGATTCTACTCAATACGAATTTTTTATAGTCGAAGGAGATACGATTCATAAGGACGTGATCGATCTGGATGAGATCATGCTTTTCAATAAGTTGGAATTCAAAGACAAACAGGAACGAGTTCGCTATTTGATACTTAAAAGAAAGACCAAGAAAGTGTATCCTTATGCTAAATTAGCGGCAGATAGATTGGTTTCTCTCAATGATCGATTACAAGCAATGACCAAGAAGAGGCATAAACGAAAATATGCGAAGCGTATAGAAAAATATATAGAAGATGAATTTTCTGCTGAATTAAAAAAGCTAACAATAACAGAAGGACAGATCTTGGTAAAACTCATTCACAGACAAACTGGTAAAACAACTTTTGGGTTAATTAAGGAACTTCGTAGCGGTTGGAAAGCCTTTTGGTATCAGAATACAGCAAAATTGTTCAAAATATCTTTAAAGAGAGAATATGATCCTGTGAATGTAGAAGAGGATTTTTTAATTGAAGATATTTTACAACGAGAATTTCAAGTTGGTAATCTGGAGAAACAGAAACCTGCCATGGAGTTTGATTATTTTGATCTAGTGGAAGAATGGAATAACAAACAACGCCAATAATATGCGTATACAAACCAGACGTGAAGAAAATTTTAATGCAGCGACACATGCTCTTGGTGCACTGCTGGGTATAGCTGGTTTTATTCTACTTATAATATTTGAATCTAAAAAAACGGACTGGAGTTTATTTAGTGTGATTGTTTATGGTTTGTCAATCATTATACTTTTTACAGCATCTACGCTTTACCACTCGGTTAAAAGTGAAAAAAGAAAACATTACTTCAGAATAGTAGATCACATAAGCATTTATTTGCTAATTGCAGGAACTTATACACCAATTTTACTGATAACTTTGGCCGATAGTTTAGGTTGGACCTTGTTTTGGGTGGTATGGGGAATTGCATTATTTGGTGTATTCTTAAAACTATTCTATACTGGCAAATTCGAAATATTTTCAACCCTTTTGTATTTGATAATGGGCTGGTTAATAGTATTCGATTTTTCTAACCTTTTAGCTTTAATGCCTACTAATGGAATCATATTCCTAATAATTGCAGGTTTGTCATATACTGTAGGTATCATTTTTTATGCAGTCCAACGCATTCCGTATAACCATGTGATATGGCATTTGTTTGTATTGGCAGGCGCGATCTTTCACTATTTTATGATATTTTTTTACGTGATCTAGCTATTTTATGTTAATGATTCGATATAATTAAATTCTAACAATTAGAAGTTACTAATTTTTATTTTCGAGTATTTCATTTTGCTTTTCTAGCAATTCAGTAACTTTATTTAACAACTCTATATCTTTTGGAGTACTCAATGTAACGTCGTTCGGGTCTTCTGCTTTGTTCCTCAAAATATTGATGAACTTTACCACTAAAAAAACAGTGATTCCTACAACAAGAAAATCAACCAGTACCTCAATTAACTTTCCGTAACCAATTGCTATCTCTTCTAGTTTAGTGCCATTTTCAGCCAATGATTCCCGAAGAATTATTTTTTTATTTTCCCAATTAACTCCATCAGTTAAAAAGGACAATGGAGGTAAGAAGATCTGCTTTACCAAAACATCGACTACTTTATTAAACGAAGCACCAATGATTAAACCGATAGCGATATCGATCATATTTCCTTTTACAGCAAATTCTTTAAATTCTTTTATTAGTTTCATTTTTATCTATTTGATTAATATAATTAATAATACAGCTTTGAAATTAACCCTTGATCACTTCTTTATAATCCAAGAAAAAAGCTTCAAATAAACTCATGGTTTCATTAAAAAACTCCATGGTTTTTTGCCAAGTATTTTTATTATGAATGGATGCTTTAGTGTCCAAAGGAATATAGATTCTGGAAATTTCTTTTCCATTTTCTAAAAAACATGTTTCTTCAAAAATAGCTTTGGGTAAATAGTTTTCTTTCAAAATAGATCTTAAGGCCACTAATTTTTCCCAGTAATTGATTCGGTTTTTAAGGTCATCTTCAAGATCTAATGAAACAAAGGCCTTTTTGGTATCAAAATGGAATTTAAAAGAAAAACCCTTTAACTTGGTATTATACAGTATCCATTTTCTCGGAAATGACTTTCCAAAACTGGTCCAGAATTCTTGTCGAATTTGTCTACTTTCTTCCTTATTGAACATTTACATAAAATAAGCAATGGCAACAGCTGCGACAATTACGATAAGCTTGGACACGTTAAATCTATGCCCTTTATCACTTTCAAATAAAATGGTAGTACTAATATGCAAAAAGATACCTACTACCAAAGCTGTGATTTCGGTTTCGTAGCTTTTAAAAAACGGAGCTATTTCGCTTAAATAACTACCTAATGGTGTCATAAAGGCAAATAGTAATAAGAACAGGACGGCTCTGGTATTACTTAAGTTGGAAGCAAAGAAAAACGACGTTAATATAATAGCGACAGGTATTTTATGAATGATTATACCATATAACAGATTGTCATTAGCGCTAATTGGAAACCCTTCTAAAACAGCATGAATACTTAAACTTATAAATAGTACCCACGGGAAAATATTCTCATTATGATGTACATGCACATGACCATGTTCTGCACCTTTAGAAAAGAATTCTAAAAATATTTGAAGCAAGATTCCTAACATGATAAACAGGCCAACTGTTTTCGTATTGTTTCCATTATAAATGTTAGGGATGAGCTCAAAAACTGTTATTGACAATAAAAACGCACCACTAAAAGCCAGTAAGAGTTTTAAATTCTTTTCTATTGAAGGTTTAAAAACAGCTACAAAAGCAAATCCAAAAGCAACGGCCAATATTGGAAGAATGTAAATCATCATTTAAATATCATTATTAATCGGCTAGACTCCTTTTTATCAAATTTACGTAATTTGTAATCACCAAAAATATCCAATAAATACACACCAGCTTTTTTAAACAAAGCCTCAAAATCTTCTAAAGAAAATGCTCTCACCCGTTCCTGATAATGATAATTGTCTCCTTCATGTGTAAATGCAATGTCCTTTACTATGTATCCGTTTTCTTTGTAGCGCTTTAAATGAAATGTAGTGCCATCAACAGTTTTAGTCTCTTCAGGAACAAGATTGTTCAACACAAAATCGGTATTCATAAAATCGATGACTCCAAAACCAACCTCATTCAAATCAGCTTTAATTGCTTTGATGGTATTTAAGTTATCTTCATCCTTATCGAAATACCCGAAGCTTGTAAACAAATTGAACACGGCATCAAATTGCTCATTATATGTCTTGCACATGTCATGCACTTCAAAATGGAGCGACTTATTCTCAAATTGTTTTGCAAAACCGATGCTGTTTTCAGAAAGATCAACACCTGTTACTTCATACCCAATAGAGTTTAAATAGACAGCATGACGACCCTTGCCGCAAGCCAAATCCAAAATCTTTCCACCTTCAGGAATATTAAGATAATTAGTAAGATTGTGCATGAATGTTTCGGCCTCTGTATGATCTCTGTCCT
>CAYTSL010000120.1:4616-6128 GCA_964440415.1 uncultured Flavobacteriaceae bacterium | reverse complement strand
TGCTTTATACTTTACGACATTATGAGATTTCATTAATAGATTAAAGGCTAACATGGTGTCAACCAATCTTTTAGTATTTCTTTTTGAAATTTTCTGATTTATAAAAACATCTTCGCCTAATCTGATTGGTACACGAACTAGAGAGTTTTTTTTAAATCTGACAGGATTACCTTTTTCTTCAATTATATTACTAATTAACAATCGTACGGCATTTGAACCAATATCTATTGCAGCATATTTTTTTATTCGTAGCATTAATTCAAAAATAGATTTGAAAAAAATTAAGTTTTATACTACAAATATATTTCAATTTAAGATAAGAATGAGTCCGGATAACGACTAAATAACTATTAGAAAGGTAGTAAACTAATTAAATTAATTTCTTACTGTTATATACCTCAAATTGACATTAGAAGAATTATAGTACAAATGTTTAGGTAACAAATTGGTGTATAGCTATACAAGTTGTACGTAACAGATTATGTGATTTTGAGTACCTATCAGAAAATAAATTCTTATGATGTATGATACATTATTTTGTCATAACAACTCCGTCGTGAAGTATAATGTCTTTTTGGGTTACTAACAGCCCATCTACCTCTTTTAATTTAAGGATTCTGGTTAGATCACCTTTTTTAGCCATTCTTTTACGACATAGTTTAGATAATAATGGATCTTCATCAAAAAGGAACGTAGCAATTCCATATTCTGGTTTCGATGGTTCCTTAACTATTGGAAATAGCTGCTGCATTTGGTTGTAACGTCTGTCATTTCCAGGAACATATGTATAGAAAGTATAGTGGCCATTGGCATCAGTCTTTATCCAACCTCTATTATGAACATAGCGTGTGTCATTTTCCTTCCTTAAATCAAAATCTCCGTGCTCATCTGCTTGTTCGATATATAAAATCACATCTTTTGCTGGCGTTACACCGTCACTCTTATATATGGTTCCATGAATCTTAAGCTTATTCGTTTTTGATTCAAAACCTGGAATAGTATCAGAATTGGTTAATTGTTGTTCTGTGTAATCGTAGAATGTGTTGTAATCTATAATATTTTCAGATTTCTTTCCTGAAAATTCTGTAGATTTTTGTGCATAAATAGTAAAATTAGTGCCCATAAGGCAGAAAAGACAAAAGTAAAGAATGTAATTTTTCATCATGGTAAAGATTTTAGGGTTACCTCAAAATTCTATCAAAAAAATCGTAATCTGCTAAAAATCTTATGAATGCTCAATTTTTTCGACAAAGCGTTTTTATTGGTAAAATATATCGATAAAATACATGTGTTTTTCTTATTGGAAGATATCATAATGTCCTGTAAAACAAAAAAATAGTAGGATGCATCTACTATAGAATCATGCTCTAATTATGATATTTTTAAAAATGAAACCTTGACAAAACAATGACCTATTACCTAATCTTTGAATAAAACTATTTTAAAGAATTGAATTTAAATAAATAACTTTTGATATGATCAAATAAATAATCACTATCCCTAAATTTAACA
>CAYTSL010000120.1:0-4516 GCA_964440415.1 uncultured Flavobacteriaceae bacterium | reverse complement strand
CTGGCAAGGTTCATATAACCAAATACCATTCATACGACGAGTTGAATAAGCTGTCTAAAGGAGATTTACTTACTTTATATAGTGAGCGAATTGAAGTAATAGTAAATATTTTGCCAAGTATTGCTTTTGCTACGAAACCAGATGTAACCATGGCATCTTTAGGGATTCCTGTTACCAAGGATAATAAAAAGGCATTAGAAGCCAGCCGTGAAGCCTCAATTGAATATTTTGACAGTACCGTTGAGTTTCAAAGAAAGATTTTACCATACTCAGATACTCGCGATCTAATAGCTGCAGTTTTATTTTATGAAGAAACACTAAAATCATTGCATACCTATAATGATTTTAAAGCAGATTAGTTATAATTTGCTTATAACCAAAAATTTTAAGCCTCAGCATATTTGTTGAGGCTATTTTTTTCTTAAATATTATGTGATTTTAATTTAGGTATATTCGCCCTTTGCGGGTGATATTTGTCTGAAAAAGAAAAAATTGTAAGAAATCATTTATAAAATAATGCAGTTTATCGATAATTTTTGCATTTTATAAGTAATAATCATATTTTTGGTTATATAAAATGGTGCCCCCTCACCTATACTAAACTTAGCCACTATGAAAAAAATTACTCTATTAGCACTTCTTGCCTTTTTAATTGTATCGGGTAATATGTTTGCTCAACAAGAAAAAGGTATAAATGGTTTCGATAACTGGTTGAACCCGTGGACTGAATTTAAACCAAACAAAGTCGATTATGGCCAACCTACTGTAATACTAATTGGCGATATTACCAAGGATACAAAATTGTACAAAAAAAACATCTACTTACTATTTCGCGATGTCTTTGTAACTGATAGTACAACGCTCACAATTGAACCCGGTACAGTCATTATGGGTGATTTTGAAACTAAAGGTTCTCTAACCATTAGTAAAGGATCTAAAATAATCGCCAATGGCTCGTCAACAGACCCTATTATTTTTACATCAAGTAATAGTATTAAAAAACCAGGCGATTGGGGAGGGATCTTTATTCTTGGTGATGCTCCTATTAACAAATTTGATAGCGAGGCGCCTTTAAATTATGGTTTGTTACCATCTGCTGCCAAAAATCTTAATTATGGTGGTAATAATCCCGAAAGTTACTCAGGTATTTTTAGTTATGTAAGAATTGAATATGCAGGTAAAAGGACCAAACATTACGGTTATTTTAACGGACTTACCTTAGCTGGTGTAGGAGAACTAACTACGATTAATAATATAATGGTAAGCTATTGCAAAGGCAACTCCTTTAATATACTGGGTGGAAATGTGAATTTAGATAAGTTGGTTTCTTTTAGATCTAGTATTCATGACTTTGAGTTTAATTATGGTGGCCAAAGCAGAATATCTAATTCTTTAGCAGTAAAATCTCCTTATGTTTCTGGTTCAGAAGTATCAAAATGTTTGAATATACTTGCTTATGATCTACAAGAAGAAGCAGATTTTTCCAAATTGCAAACCTCTGTGAATGCAGAAAACTTAACCTTGGTGAATGTCAGTGATGACTTAAGCTATGATATTAAAGTTGGTTTAGTAAATGAAGCTATATTTATTGGAGAACATACGTCATTATCAATTAATAAAAGTGTGATTTCCGGCTTTAACCCAGCGGTAATTCTGGATAATAAGATTAAACTTATTTCTGAAAATTTAGAAGGGATCAAGTTCACTAGAACATATTTCAATAACTGCGATGGAAATATTTTCAGAAAAGACTTTACCAATAACGATGATCTAGAAAATTGGTATGGTAGTAGAGCCTTTTATAACGTGTACTCTAAAGGTCCGGATTCTGAAACCTTCATTGATTCTGATAATGCGAGGCATCCAGATTTTAGATTAAGAATCAACAAGATCTTTGCCTCTAATGAATAAGACGAACAGCTAAACTATTAATTGAAAAGGCATAAATCTCAAAAAAAAACAGCTTATAGGATATAAAATTATAATCAAAACCAAATGTATAAGATAAAAATTGCATGCAAACTTTTATTTGGAATTTGTTTTTTCGTTCTTGGTATTCAAGAACAAGCTAACGCCCAAATAGTCATTGGTTCGCCTAATTTAGGGTTTAGTCAGGCGTGTGCAAATGAATCTTTTAACACCTATAGTACCACTTTTGTTTTTTCCCCTGAGTCAAACTTAAACGCATCAAACCAATTTTCTATTGAACTATCTGATGCTGATGGTGATTTTACAAACGCAATTGTTGTATTTACATCCAATCCTGGTGCTGTTACTATTTCACCGGCAACTTTAGATTTTTCTTTACCAACTACAACTGCTGGAGAAAACTATAGAATACGAATTAAAAGTAGTGCCCCTGTAGCCACAAGTTCTAACTCTGTCGCTTTTGCGGCATACTATAAATTACAAGACACTCCATTTACCATCAATAACTTGGTGTCAACCGGTGCCTATTGCGCTGGTGGAAGTTACCTCTTAGCCATTGACAATCCTGGTACAGGATCGAATGATTCCCCACTCAACTATCCTTCCCTCACCTTTAATTGGTACAAGGAGACAGGACCAACTTCAGCTGTATTTGTCGTTGAAGGTCCTACCCTATCAGTTAACGATGAAGGAACCTATTTTGTAGAAACCAATTATGGTACGTGTACATCGAATTCATTTTCAAACCGTGTCACCATAAGTGAAGTCACTTCCGGTGAAGCTGAAGCTAGCATATCCTCAAGTTTAGGCAATCCGTTTTGTCCAAGTCAAGGTTCAACCACATTAAGTACAATTGGAGGCAATAGCTTTCAATGGTTTAAAGATGGTGTACCAATTACAGATGCAACAAATCAAATGTATCAAGCAAATGAATCTGGCACATACGAGGTTCAGGTTGATTTGGGTGATTGTTCTGCTTCGGGGTTCATAGAGCTTGAAAGCGAACTGTTTGATGCCGAAATCAATGTTTCAGAATTTAACGCAATCGAAGAAGGAGAAACTTTAACGGTCATTGTAACCACGACAGCAAATAATCCAATTTTTGAGTGGTATTTAGATGATGCGTTAATTATTGGTGCTACGGAAGATAATTACGAGGTCACACAAATTGGCAGCTATAGAATAATTGTAAATGAAACCGGAACCTCAGGTTGTAATGGTTCAAAAGAATTTTTGTTTGAAGTTAACGAGCCATTTCCAGATGTAGAAAAAATACCTAATGTGATAAGTCCAAATGGAGACGGCATCAATGATAGTTGGATGATTCCAACAAAATACGTTAGTGGCACCAATACTATGGTTATGATCATGAACAATTATGGTAAAGTAGTGCTACAAACCAACAATTATCTCAATAATTGGCCAGAGAATGATTTGAATTTATCAAGCATCAATCAGGTCTTTTATTATGTGATAAAAACAACCGATAACGAAACCAGAAAGGGTTCTATAACAGTCATAAAATAATATGAAAACACAAATTTTGGTTTTACTATTATGTTTCTGTGCAACTCAGATGTTCTACTCTCAAGGAGATGATGGAGTGGTTTCGCTTAGTCTTCCTGTGAGAAACTCGCTAACGTTTAACCGTTATGTAATTAACCCAACCTTTAGTTTCGTAAGAGAACAGAACAAATACATCAGCATTTATAATAAACGCGAATGGGTACAATTTGACGATGCACCCCTCACCTATTTAGCAAGTTATACAGGAAGGCTTGCAGAAAACATAGGTGCCGGAGTAGGTGTGTTTCAGCAAAATTATGGTGTTCTATCTACTTTTGGTGGTGTTTTAAACTTCGCTTATAACGCCAGATTGACAAGAGAAAACAATCTCACTTTCGGACTTAATATTGGTGCTTATAAAAGCGGAATAAATACAGGAAATGTAGTTACAAATTTTGATGATCCTTCATTACAGAATGTTCCTGAAAACTTTTTGCTAACCATCAATCCAGGAATCAATTTTGGCTTGGAACTCTTTGATTTTGGAGTGTCTGTTAACAATTTAGTAGTTTACAATTTTAAAGCATCAACACTTATAGAAGACAATCCTGAACGTGGCATTCAAGCACATATCATGTATACTGGATACATGAACAGTAGAGGTTTCTTTGATGAAAGCAAATTTTCAGGTCTTATAAGATCAGAATTCAAAAAAGACGAAACAATTGTTTCTGCCATAACAATGCTAACCGTTCCAAAAGGCATTTGGGCACAAGTAGGTTATAATACAGTTTATGGCGTTTCTGGTGGTATTGGTCTTAACATTACTCCACAAATTGCTATAGAGTATAATTTTGAAAAAGCATTAGGTGATTTAACCGAATTTGGGCCGTCTCATGACATTACATTGGCATATAGATTTAAAAACAACGAAAACTATTATTATAGTAGCAGTGATGAAGTGAGCGGACTTATTTCAACGAATACTAAAAGAAAGCCAGCTAAGACAAAAATATCAAAATCCCAAGCAGAAGCTAACCGCGAAATAGCAGCGGAAAGAAAAGCCCAAGCACAAGCAAAA
>CAYTSL010000119.1:0-6131 GCA_964440415.1 uncultured Flavobacteriaceae bacterium | reverse complement strand
CGTGTATTGGAAAAAGGTGCGGCTACCTTAATGCATTCTTCAGACATCTTTGTTTTCCAGTCTTCTTTAATCGCTTTGATAACAGCATTGGCTACGCGCTCACTTAAAACTTCTTTATCATCACTTTCAGGCACCAAATATCCAACATCATTGGTCATAAAATCCCTAGGGCCACCAGAATCAGCTCCAACTACAGGAACTCCACATGCCAGAGCTTCAATCACCACCATTCCAAATGGTTCTGCTTTAGATGGAAATGTGCAAACACTTGCAGCAGCGAATAGTTTGGACAATTCTGACTGCATCAATGGCCCAACAAAACAGGTATTCTTGTTGCCCAGGTTTTTATTCAAATTCTGCAATTCAATATTGTATTCTTTTTTCTGTTTCCCAATGATCAAGGTAAGAATCTCATCTCCAAACTCCGCTTCCCAAATTTTGGCAGCACGTAAAACAGCGTCAATTCGTTTCCACCCTACAAATTGCCCCACGAAAACAACCATGTGCTTGTAATCTGTTCTTAAATCATAGGTTTTTTCTTTGGTTAAACCAAGGTGTTTTAAATTGGCCTCCTTTAAAACATCCTCTAATTTCTTATGTGGACGCGGGATAAAACAACTGTTGAAACCAGGATTTGCCAAAATAAATCTGTCCTTATTAAATTTAGGAAACAGATCTGCGAATACATCCATATTCTCCTCTGAAATGGCGTAGGCAAGATTTGCATTTCCAGGTTTTGTATAATCGTCAAAGACCTTCAATTCCGTCAATTGTTTGTGAAATGTGGATGGCCATGTCCTGTCTTCGGGTTTCAGTTCACCAGATTCAATCAGGGCAGTTTCCCGTAATTCGTTACCCATCATTATCATAGCAGTACCATGTAAAAAAATAACAATAGGCGGAACCGATAAGCCGTTTGCAGCTCTTTTTTCCATTACCTTTTTTGCGATAATACTATTAATGCATGTGTGATGGGCAACAAAGAGCTGGATCTCTGAACCCGCTTCAAATGTGTTTTCAATTTCCAGCATATAGTCATATACCATCTTTTCATGATCGGAAATGAATTTATTCACATATTCATTACTTACTCCTCCCCAACGATGCCCATCGGGATGACTATATTCGGGTACCTCAGAGTCCATTTCATAGATTCTAACATCTTTCCTATTTAGGTCTTTATTCTTTTGGCGGGCAAATCCAGAAGGAAATATGGAATAGCTGGCTACGCCATTCATGGCATTAAAAACCTCATGCTGTGCCTCGTGTAATATTCCTGATCCGGATGTAGCTTCCACCTCTGCTTGCCATGGATAGGAGCCAAGCTGAAATATCACATAATTACTGGAAGTTTCGGTTCCATTTTTCGCATTGGTCTCATTTTTAGAAGGCTGATTCATAAAGTTTGTTTTTTAGAATTAATTGTTTCTTTGCAAGATTAACAAGGAAGACGGTTTTATAATATATATTCTCACGCCATGTGTGGTAATTTTACTAATATACAACTTAACATCTGGAGAAAAAAACAAATGAAACGACAAGGAATTCGAGCTAATCGATTGCAAAATAATATTATCTTTTGGGTGATTAATTTTTCAATTGATTTTGTAAGAAAAAACAATTAACTTCGTTTAACGTCTGATATAAAATACTTGTGCTGAACTTGTTTCAGTATTAAAACGATTTCATATCATTTTAGTTGGGCGTAATGCAAAACACTAAAAATTAATATGTATACAAAAAAAGTTTTTAAAATTACGGATATGGTAAAATGGACTCGTTTTGAGACTTTTTTGTTTATTATTATTATTTCTGTGTTTGTTAGTTTATACTTTTTTCTAGATTTAGGATGGCTAAAAATTCCTTGGACTCCACTGGCATTAATAGGAACTGCAGTTGCATTTGTAATTGGTTTTCAGAATAATTCTGCCTATGGTAGAATTTGGGAAGCAAGAAAAATATGGGGTGGAATTGTGAATACTTCCCGAACTTTTGGAATGTATGTACAAGATATGGTAAACAATGAATATGCCACAGAAAAACTTTCAAGAGAAGAATTGCAACAAGAAATTAAAATTCTTACGTATAGACATATAGCTTGGATGACTGCTCTGCGACACGCTATGCGAGCCTCGAAACCTTGGGAAACAGTTGTTCACGAAAAAACCAACAAAGAATGGAATAAAATTATTCGTCCACCAGAATGGGATTCCAACGTTGAAACAGATATCAAATCCTATCTTTCTGAACAAGATTTAGAATATGTAAGCAGCAAAAATAACAAACAAACAGCAATACTTTATTTACAATCTCACCATCTTAAAAACTTAAAGGAAAAGGGTGTAGTTTGGGAGTTTTCCTTTTTAGAATTAGAAGGTGTTTTACAGGAAATGTTTACTTTACAAGGCCAATCAGAAAGAATCAAGAACTTCCCTTATCCACGTCAATTTGCTACTTTGAATCATTATTTTATGTGGATTTTTGTATTGTTATTGCCATTGGCAATTGTCCCACAATTCGCAGAAATTGGAAAAGAAATAAGTGAAACACACGTAAATATTGGCTCTCTATTTATTTGGCTTTCTATACCTTTTTATGTTATTGTAGCTTGGGTTTTTCATACTATGGAAAGAATTGGAAGAAATGGAGAAAACCCATTTGAAGGCTCTGCTAATGATGTTCCTATTTCAACAATGGCTCGTGGAATTGAAATTGATTTGAGACAGAATTTAGGCGAATCATTAGAAGAAATCCCAAAACAATTTCCTATGGTTTATGACACACAAATGTAAGAAATAGAAGAAAATCACTACGCCCGACAACGTTTATAAAACATAGCTAATAAAGGCTTTTCGAGAGGGTTGTGTTTGTTTGTGAATACCGTCAAACTTTTGAAGTTGGCTTTTAAGATTGATAAGTTAAAAACAAAAGACAAAAAGTCGGATTTGTGTCAAACCGAAAAGTTATTGTCTTTTTGCACGCTACGTTTCACACACAATACCGCTAAACGAAATAAATAAAAAAACCCAAAGGTTTCACTTTGGGTTTTTCTCTAACTTGTCAAATACATACTAGTACTTTACAAAATTGACATTCTATAATTTTCTTTTCTTAAGCGCTATGGGGCAAAATATAGAGGAAGAATTTAACATTTAGTCATTTAAAACAACCCATTCAAATTGTTTAATTATTCATCAAAAATGATTAACTTGTTATGTTATAGCTATATAACTTTTAAAAGTTAATATACAATAGTTTTGAAAATGGAACGTCTTCACTCCATATTAAACAGAATCAATGCTTGGCTAAACTATTATCTGGACGTACCAGGTGACAATCAGGAAACTATTTTACAGAAAAAAATATGGTGGCTCTTACTTGTAACCGGTTTACCAGTTCTAATTATATTGAGTTTTATAATAGGAAACAAAGAGGGTAATGCCGTAGTAATTGTAAATTATATATGGGCAACATGGTTTTTTACAATGGGAGTTATTTTTCATTTTCATAGAAAAAGTATAAAAAAGTTTGCCATTGTTACACAAATTGGTATCGTTCTGTTTGCCTGTGTTAAAATATATTTACTGGGAGGCTTACTACATGCTGGAACGCCTATATATATTGGTCTTAGTGGCCCATTGTACGCCCTGACATTGCCTGAAAAAAAAAGAGCTGTTTTTGTTTTTTTACTGTATATAGGATTAACAGTTTTAGCAACACTTTTACAAGATCAAGCTATTGAAACTTATTTATTGAACTATCACTTTTTTGGATTTGTAATTGGTATTTCCATGATCTTTATTGCATTGTATTATTACACATACCGTGTGGAAGCACTAAAGTTGGAAGAAAAAAGAAGAATGAATGAACTGGATGAGTTCAAAACAAAATTATACAATAACATAACTCACGAATTCCGAACGCCTCTTACAATCATTCTTGGTATGGTAGACCAGATAAAGAATAATCCAGAAAAATGGACTGATGAAGGTTTTGAAATGATTAAACGAAATGGTCGACATCTGTTGAATCTCACCAACCAAATGCTGGACCTTTCTAAATTAGAGTCTAATGCCATGCCAGTTAATTTGATTCAGGATGATATCACTGTGTATTTGAAGTATTTAGTTGAATCCTTCTATTCATTGGCAAATGCAAAAAACATAAAACTTTTGTTTAAAAATTATCATGATGAAATTTATATGGATTTTGATCCTGATAAATTACGAGACATTGTTTCCAACCTGGTATCCAATGCTATCAAATTTACTCCAGATGGTGGTCAAGTCCAGGTTTCTTTATTAATGCAGAAAAAAACAGGGTCTAGCCATTTAATATTATCTGTCAAGGACACTGGTATTGGTATTAGCCATGAACATCTTCCAAAAGTCTTTGACCGATATTTCCAATTAGAAAATCATCAAGAACAACAAATTGAAGGAACGGGACTTGGTCTGGCTTTGACTAAAGAATTGGTTAAGTTGCTTAAAGGAGAGATAAAAGTGGATAGTGCAATAAATACAGGAACTGAATTTACAGTCCTTCTACCAATTACTAATTGCTCAACATTAGGACATTCAAATCTCTCAAAAGAACTAGAAGAAATTCGATCTGTAAAAAGTGAAAAAATAGCATATCCACTTGTAGACAACTCAAGCAAAAAATTGAGATTACTCATTGTAGAAGATAATGAAGACGTTGTTAATTATCTTCATTCAATACTTTCGGAATATTATAATATAGAAGTAGCTAAAAACGGTCTGGAAGGGTATAATAAGGCAGTTGATATTATACCAGACTTGGTTGTTAGCGATGTGATGATGCCTGTTATGGATGGTTTTGGTTTTTGTGAAAAACTCAAAAGCGATCTTCGTACCAGTCACATTCCAGTTGTTCTTCTTACGGCAAGAGCTGATGTCGATTCGAAAATGGAAGGACTAAAAGCAGGAGCTGATGTTTATCTGGCTAAACCTTTCAATAGGAAAGAATTGTTTGTTAGAATAGAAAAGTTAATTGAGTTACGTAATAAACTTCAACAGAGATACGAAGGAATAGTAACCCTTGGCCAGAATAAAGATATTGGAGATACCGTGATTCTTAAGGAAGATGTATTTATGAAAAAAGTACGTAAAATACTGGAATTTCATCTTAGTGAGGAAGAGTTTGGTATCCTTGAATTGTGTAGCTCCATTGGTATGAGTCGTGCTCAACTTTATCGTAAATTTTCCGCACTTACCAATACAAGTGTCCACCATTATATTCGCAAACTACGACTGGTAAAAGCGAAAGAATTGTTACTTAGCACGGATCTTAATGTCTCTGAAGTAGCCTACGATACGGGGTTTAAAAATCCTTCACATTTTAGTAGGGTGTATTCAGAAGAATTTGGTATTGCTCCAAGTAAAACAAAAGCTTAATTCGGGAATTTTAATACACTTATTTTCTATAGGTATTTGATTCTCATTTTTGAGACAAATAGTAATACATCTGCTACATTTAGTAAAGCCATACACAAATAGAATACCTAGTTTTATTAGTAATAAATCAACTGGGTTTTTCAAGCAAAACTTGATTTACATAAAGTCTATCCTGAAGTTAGTATTTAAAAACTCAGATACTATTTGTTAACCTTTAAAAATATATATTATGAAAAAATTAATTTTTATTATTGGACTATTCACAGCCATGATAACTTTTTGGAATTGTGAATATATTCTTCATGATGGCGAATTGGTCATTCCTATCAGTAAACTGCACAACAAAGAATTTACGAGTGCAGCCTTATTGAACAATCCTATTGGAAATACTGCGATGAGAAAAGTACAAGTCTACACGCCTCCAGGATATCACCATAATCGAGATCAAGGTTATCCGGTTGTATACCTATTACATAGTTTACCATTCTCTGAAAAGGCTTATACCGACCAAGAAGAATGGGATGATTGGATCGATCCTAATGGATTGTTTAAATCTTATCCAGATTTCCCACAAGAAGGATTTAGATTATGGGTTGATAATTTAATTCAAACTGGAATAATTGAACCAATGATCATTGTGATGCCGAATGCGGAAACTCTCCCATACGGGTTCAGCTTTTATAGTAATTCAGCCCTTAATGGTAATTTTGAAGA
>CAYTSL010000118.1:0-6209 GCA_964440415.1 uncultured Flavobacteriaceae bacterium | reverse complement strand
ATTCACGTAGATATGGATGCTTTCTATGCATCGGTTGAGCAGTTGGACAACCCAGAATTAAAAGGGAAGCCTGTTGCAGTTGGAGGAAGTGAAAAAAGGGGTGTAGTAAGTGCTGCAAGCTACGAAGCTAGAAAATTTGGTATTAGAAGCGCCATGAGTGGTCTGCAAGCTAAACGTAATTGTCCAGATATTATTTTTATAAAACCTCGATTTGATAGGTATCATGAGATATCAAAAAAGATAAGAAAGATATTTCATGACTATACAGATTTAGTTGAACCACTTTCTCTGGATGAAGCCTATCTGGATGTAACCCAAAATAAAAAGGGGAATCCCAGCGCTACACTTATTGCCAAAGAAATAAGAGAACGTATTTTTATAGAGGTTGGTTTAACAGCATCAGCAGGAATTTCAATTAATAAGTTTGTTGCTAAAGTAGCAAGTGACTACAACAAGCCTAATGGGCAAAAAACCGTAAATCCTGAAGATGTTTTAGAGTTTCTGGAACAATTAGATATTAGAAAGTTCTTTGGAATTGGTAAAGTTACAGCGGAAAAAATGTACCAAAAAGGCATCTTTACGGGAAAAGATTTAAAGTCGAAATCCGCTGATTATTTACAGGAAAACTTCGGCAAATCTGGAAGGTCCTATTACTATATTGTAAGAGGCCTTCATAATGCTGAAGTAAAACCAAACAGAATTAGAAAATCGTTAGCTGCAGAACGAACCTTTAGTAAGAATTTATCCTCTGAAATTTTTATGCTGGAGAAACTAGATCATATAGCAGAAGAGGTTTCCAAACGACTAACTGCTAGTAAGGTCGCAGGAAAAACCATTACCCTTAAAATAAAGTACAGTGACTTTACATTACAGACAAGAAGCAAGACGCTACTATATTTTATAAGCGATAAAACAATGATTTTAAATACTGCTAATGACTTGTTATACCAGGAAAAATTAAGTAATTCTGTTAGGTTATTGGGTATTTCTATATCTAATTTAAATACAGAAAAAGCGACTAAAAAACTAGAACAAAAAAGCGTGAGTGTGCAGTTACAATTTGATTTCTAAAAACTACATGTATTTATTTCAGTTACTCTTATAGTATTTACCATGCCTTTATCCTGAATAGGCATTGCAGCTAAACTAACTAACATATCTCCAACTTCTAAATAACCTTTCTTACAGGCCAAAGCATTAACGTCTTCAATTGTTTCGTCTGTGCTGACAAATCTGTCATAATAAAAAGCTTTGACTCCCCAAAGTAAATTCAACTGGCTTAATATTCTTCGGTTTGAAGAGAATACCAAAATATGTGCATCTGGTCTCCATGCAGAAATTTGAAAGGCTGTATAGCCACTATTTGTTAATGTAGAAATGGCCTTGGCATTTATTTCATTCGCTATTAGAGCTGCATGGTAACAAACAGATTTTGTGATATATCTGTTCGTACGAATTTGTGGAGGTAATTGAGGAACCCTAATTAAAGGTGAATTCTCAACTTTTTTAATAATACTAGACATTCTTTCAATTACCTGAACAGGGTAGCTTCCTACTGATGTTTCTCCAGAAAGCATTACTGCATCTGCACCATCCATTACAGAGTTTGCAACATCGTTAACTTCTGCTCTTGTAGGTGTTAGACTATCTATCATAGACTCCATCATTTGAGTTGCTATAATCACTGGAATTCTAGCTCGTTTTGCTCTTAATACTAGTTGCTTTTGTATTAACGGGACTTCTTCCGCAGGGACTTCTACTCCAAGATCACCTCTTGCAACCATTAAGCCATCGCAATAGGATACAATTTTATCAATATTCTTTACTGCTTCAGGTTTTTCTATTTTAGCAATTATTGGAATTTTATACTTCCCATGGTTCTTAATGAGCTCTTGTAACTCCATCAAATCTTCTGCATGACGCACAAAAGAAAGAGCAATCCAATCAACCTCTAGTTTAATCGCAAAAATGGCATCCTCAATATCTTTTTCTGTTAGAGCTGGTTGTGAAATATCTGTGTTAGGGAGATTCACTCCTTTTTTAGATTTTAATGGACCTCCTTGTATTACTTTTGCTTTGACTTCACTTTTTTTATCAGTACTAACCACTTCAAAAATAAGTTTTCCATCATCCAATAATATCTTTTCTCCTGGTTTAGCGTCTTGTGGAAACCTGTCATAGGTCATATAAACACGTTCTTTTGTGCCTTCAAATTTTTCGCCAGTCGCAAAAATTATTTCATCTCCAACATTTACAACCACTTCATCCTTCATTACGCCAACACGTAGTTTTGGCCCTTGTAGGTCTGCCAATATAGCTGTGTTATGTTCATGCTTAATGTTTAATTCTCTGATTATTTTGATCTTTTCTTTAACATCTTTATAATCTGCATGAGAAAAATTAATCCTAAACACATTTACACCTTCATCCATCATGGCTAAAAGTGTTTCTTTTTTACTTGTTGCAGGACCTAAAGTCGCTACTATTTTTGTTCTCTTTCTGTTAACAGTTGCCATTAATTTATAATTAGGTTGGTTTTAGATTTTAAATTTTCTGTTTCAACTTCATAAGCCAAAATTATTTGAGGGATAGACAACAATGTATCTATAACATCTTGCTCATTAAAAAATTCTGTTTGTTGACTAATCTTAAGAAAATAGTTTGATGTTTTATGTTCTGGGATTAAATTGTACGTTCTAACAATATTTTCTCTGTTAGTAAAGAGCGATTCCCCATCTTCATTAGTTCTTTGTTCAATTCTACAATTATTAGAAAGTAGAGTCCAAGTAATAAGTTGGTTTGAGTCCTCCCATTCAAAAAAGGAATATTTCGCTTCACCAACATCCAGATCACATTCTATCCTTTTCAATTTTAATTTTAATAGACTGTTTAAAATATAAGCTAAACGATAATCTTCAAGTGTACAGTGAATAGCGATTAATATAAATGAATCGCACTCTCCAAAATCGTCCATTACCATTTTAAAATTAGTCATACTTTAAAAAATTCATGTAAATATAGCATATTAAAAAATTACCTTTTTAATGAAATAAGCATTCTTTATTACTAAAACGTTTGAGTTTATAAGTTGGGTACTTGGGTAGTAAAATAATTATAAGTCTCTATCTATTCTTCTCTGAAAAACAAAATATGCTCTTTTAGATGCCTTTTCTTCAGCCTTTTTCTTGGATGTCGCTCTTGCTTTTGCAACTACTTTATCATTTATTGATAGTCTTACTGAGAAATGTTTTTGATTATCGTTTCCTGTATCCTCATAAACTTCATAATAGAAAGTCTTTTTTTCTTTTTGACACCATTCAATTAACAAACTTTTGTAACTAATGACTTTTCCTTCCAGTAATTCAATATCTACGTGAGGAATTATTACAGTTTTAAATATATATTTTTCACATTGCTTGTATCCTTTATCTAAATATATGGCCCCAATTAATGATTCAAATAAATTTCCATGAACATTATCTCCAAAACTGTTTTGAGAAATTTTACTCTCAATAAAGTCTATTAAATTCAGTTCTTTTCCTAATTCATTTAAATGTTCTCTACTAACAATTTTTGATCGCATTTTGGTTAGATAGCCTTCATTACCTTTAGGGACTTCTTTAAACAAATGCAAAGCAACTACTGCACCTAGCATGGCATCTCCTAAAAACTCTAATCTTTCATAATTAATAGGGTTACCAATTTTGTCCCTTATATTCATGGAACGATGTGTAAATGCTTTTTGATAAAATTGAATGTTTGACGGTTTAAATCCAAGAGTTTTACTCATTGCAATAAAAAAATTCCCGTCCTTATCAGAGCGGGAATTTAGTATGTTACGAATGAAATTCATTCAATATTTAATCTATTTTTTTGAATAATACACAGGCATTGTGTCCGCCAAAACCAAATGTATTACTCATTGCTACTTTAACGTCTCTTTTTTGAGGTTTATTTAATGTTAAGTTCAACTGCGGATCAATATTCTCATCAATAGTTGAATGATTTATAGTAGGTGGTACTATTCCATGCTCCATCGCTAAAATAGAAGCAATAGCCTCAACAGCACCAGCAGCACCCAATAAATGTCCAGTCATTGATTTAGTTGAATTAATATTAATTGTTTTTGCATGGTCACCAAAAACTTCCGAAATACCTTTAAGTTCAGCTACATCTCCTAATGGTGTTGCTGTTCCATGAGTATTTATAGCATCCACATCTTCAGGCTTTAATCCTGCATTTTCCAAACAATTCTTCATTACAGCAACTACACCTATTCCTTCTGGATGAGGCGCAGTCATATGATATGCATCAGAGGACAAGCCTCCACCTAAAAACTCTGCATATATTTTTGCTCCTCTAGCTTTTGCATGCTCATACTCTTCAAGAATAATAGCGCCAGCACCTTCGCCTAATACAAACCCATCTCGGGTTGCATCAAATGGTCTAGAAGCTGTTTCAGAGCTTTCATTTCTTGTTGAAAGTGCATGCATCGCATTAAAACCACCCATTCCTGCAATTGTAACAGCTGCTTCACTACCTCCAGTCACTATGATATCACAATGTCCCAAACGAATATAGTTCAAGGCATCAATCATAGCATTTGCCGAAGAAGCACACGCAGAAACCGTAGTGTAATTTGGACCCATAAATCCATATTTTATAGATATGTTTCCGGGTGCAATATCTGCAATCATTTTAGGAATAAAGAATGGGTTGAATCTTGGAGTTCCATCACCTTGGGCGTAATTTAAAACCTCATTTTGAAAAGTCTCCAAACCTCCAATACCAGCTCCCCAAATAACACCAACTCGCATTTTATTTATTTTGTCCAGATCCAGTTTAGAATCCGCAATAGCTTCGTCTGATGCAACCATTGCGTATTGAGTAAACCTGTCCATTTTGCGAGCTTCTTTTCTATCAAAAAAATCAGTAGCGTTAAAGTTTTTTAATTCACAAGCGAATTTCGTTTTGAACTTTTCGGTATCAAAATAAGTTATATCAGCCGCACCACTTTTACCTACCATTAGGCCTTCCCAAAATTCATTCTTGGTATTGCCTATTGGGGTAAGAGCACCTAAACCGGTAACTACTACTCGCTTTAATTCCATAAAAGGGTATTACTTATTTTGCTTCTTCAATATATGAAATTGCTTGACCTACTGTTGCGATGTTTTCAGCTTGATCGTCTGGTATTTGAATATCGAATTCTTTTTCGAATTCCATGATTAACTCAACAGTATCCAATGAATCCGCTCCTAAATCGTTAGTGAAGCTTGCTTCAGTTACTACTTCGTTCTCATCAACACCTAATTTATCTACGATAATAGCTTTTACTCTTGATGCAATGTCTGACATAATTTTTTAATTTTAAGTTTAATTAGATGGCAAAAATAAAAAACTTTATTTTAAAACTCACTTTTAGTTTAAATAATGTGTCTTTAATTTAATAAAATTAAGTTAAAGTAATTCTACTTTACCTTCTAATTGTTAATATTTATTCTTTTTTTTGTTTGAACATTCTTAACATTATTGACTGTAAATGAAACATATTGTAATTTTTGCTTCCGGAAGCGGAACTAATGCTGAAAATTTAATTAGGTTTTTTCACAACAGAGATAATGTATCTGTTATTCAAGTATTGACTAACAATCCTCGTGCCAAAGTTTTAGATCGATGTAAAAATTTAAATATTAGTGCTTTATGTTTTAATAGAGTGGCATTTTCTAAAACTAATGATGTATTAAAGTTATTAAAAGTATCTAAACCAGACCTGATAGTTCTTGCAGGATTTTTATGGAAAATTCCACAATCAATTATTTTGGAATTCCCGAGTAAGATTATTAACATTCACCCTGCGTTACTACCAAAATACGGAGGAAAGGGAATGTACGGGATGCGCGTTCATGAAGCAGTAGTTAATAATAAAGAAACTGAAACTGGAATTACAATTCATTATGTAAATGAAAACTATGATGAAGGTGCAATAATTTTTCAAGAGAAGTGTGAGGTTTTACTGACCGATACTCCTCAAAGCGTTGCAGAAAAAATTCATGAATTAGAAATGGAGTACTTCCCAAAGGTAGTTGAGTCACTTTTATTTCCTCCCAATGAGTAAAACCAATAAAAAATATTACACGGTATGGAAAGGTCATCATCCTGGTGTTTTTGAATCTTGGGATGACTGCAAAGCACAAATAAAAGATTTT
>CAYTSL010000117.1:0-6215 GCA_964440415.1 uncultured Flavobacteriaceae bacterium | reverse complement strand
ATTCCTTTACCTTAAAGATAGATAAGTACGTGCCTTATGTATGTGGAGCAGTACACGATGGCGGCGAATTTAGAAAAGAACTTTGGGATAATTGTTTGCATACACAGTATGAAAGATGGTATGAAGAAGATCCTGAAACCAAAAATATGGTCATTTCTCATCCAATTCTTATTGCAGGACGTGATTCTAGATATGAATATGATTTGAATAGAATTCCAGAGGAAGCAGTCTTTGATACAGCTTGGGGAAAACAACTTTGGAAGAAACCATTAACCAAGGAGGAGAAAGAAAAATCACTGGCTAAACATACTGCATTTTTTAAAGTGACCCATGCATTAATTAAAAAAATAGAGGATAAATTTGGTGTTGCAATTGTTTATGATATGCACAGTTATAATTGGCAACGCTGGGACAGAGAAGTACCAACCTGGAATTTAGGAACATCAAATATAGATAATGATCGTTTTGGTGAAGATATAGAATCATGGAGGCAAAGTCTGTCAGAAATAAAACTCCCAAACAATATTAAATCTAGTGCAGCCATTAATAATACATTTTTCGGCAACGGCTATTTTTTGAAATATATTACGAAAAACTTTAAAAATACGCTAGTTTTGGCAACTGAAATTGCAAAGGTATATTGTGATGAACTAAATCAAATGATATATCCGGAAGTGGTTGAAGCAGTTGAGGAACAACTCAAGGAAAGAATGATAGAACATGCTAACAATTTTTATAAGAAGCATAAATAGATGAGTAAGGTTGAAATAGAACAAAAAGAATTATTTAAAATAGATAAACGAATTGATGATTTGGTTAAACAAATAGAACTGTTAAGCTATGTCAATCCGATAAATATTGAAAGTGAGAAAGTGCTTTTTTTTAATTCAAAGTATGTAAAAGATCCTGTTTTTGAATATCCGGATATTGATTTTGATAAATTTAAACTCCATAGAGAACTTTTCACTCAACCACTAGAACAAATAGAGAATTCAGAGATCAGACAACTCTATGAGGACATTATCTACAACTATTCAGGCTTAATTCAATGTATTGAAACTATTGGAGAAGGTAAAAAGTTTTATTACAATAGTTTGCATTCCTTTGGAACTCCAACAGAGAAGGATGTGGAAAATGCGAAGTTTATTCTCCACTTTGATGATAAGAATGAGAATGATGAAATCTTCAAGCCAAAATTTAATGTTCACGAAACTGAAGAATTATTCAGAGATTTTTCCAATCGTTATGACTTCACTTATAGCATAAAGCATTCTAATAAAATGTCTGCTATAGCTATGGTTTTAAACAACGTTCAAACACTTGTTTTAAATGAAAATCATACGTTTTCTGAGAACCAGATCGCTATTTTAACAAATCATGAAATAGGTGTACACATGGTAACTACCATGAATGGACTCTTACAACCTTTAAAGATATTTTCTCATGGGTTTCCAGATAATATTGAAACTCAAGAAGGACTTGCAGTTTATTCAGAGTATATGAGTAATAGTCTTACCGTAAGGCGTCTTAAAGAATTGGCGTACAGGGTTATTGCTGTTGATAGTTTAGCTAAAGGCTATTCCTTTTCTCGTACATTCAGATTACTTCATAACGGTTATGATTTAGATAGAGAAACAGCCTTTAAAATTACGGTTAGAGTTCATAGAGGAGGAGGATTTACAAAAGACTATTTGTACTTAAGTGGATTGAAAAAAATATATGACTTTCACCAGAAAGGAAATGATTTAAATTTACTTCTAACAGGAAAAGTCACTTTGGAATACTCGAAACAATTACAATCTTTACGTGATTTAGGATTAGCAATTAAACCAAAACATATTACAGATTCGTACCAAATGAACCAAAACACAGACTCAACTGTGGAATTCATTCTCAAGAATTTAAAATAAATATTTTATACTTTTTTACTAATTTAATGTAAAAGGTGACCAAAAGGATGTGTTTATAAGTGCTCATTTGGTCGATTATTTTAACACGTAACAATTGTTAAACAAGTAATTAGGCTATATATCGAAGTAATTATTTCATATAATGATGTCAACATATCTTTGAAGTATGAAACGGTTAATTCTACTTATTTTATTGATATCATTTACATATTCTTATGGAAATGGAGACAACAATCGAGTCAATTCTAAAGAAGAAAAAACGACATCATCTAGCGAGAGAAAAACTAGTGATGTTGAATTGAAGGATCTTGATTTTACAGTAGATACAATGTTTAAAAATGTGACCTTTGAATCCGTTGAGAAAATAGAATTTATAAATATTTATAATGAAGATCATCAACAAATATTTTCTGCAAATGCAAAAATTATTATTGGTGACACATTGAATATTTCTTTTCTTGAAAAAGGAACATACTATTTAGAAGTAATTATAGGTGAGAATATAGGTGCTAGGCAAATTATATTTTAATTTGTTCAATTTTTGTGTTGGTTAAAAGTCTGAACTTCTTGTTCAGACTTTTTTTATTCTAAAAATTTAGCTTTAATTTCTGGGGTTGGTATCATACAGTCATCCATTTTACCAAACCATTTATATCTATTTCTTGCAATTAGGTCATATATCCAATTTCTTATAAAATTTGGAATGATTATAAAAATTATTAAAGTATTTATAGGGAATCTTAATTGTTTTGCAATATTTAAAGCAGCGGTAGATCTTAATGACAACCCTTTATCTGGACTATACAAAAGAATAGAATCGGTTTTACTAGGTTCAATATTGAATTCTTGAATTATTTTCTTACCAACATTACTTTGAAGCGCAGTAAATAGAAATTTATCCTTCTTATCATGCCTTATTACAAATTGCACAGATCTATTGCAAAGGTTGCAAACACCGTCAAATAGTATTAGTTGCTTGTTTTCTGGAATAGATATCATATTATTTTACAGCTTCAACGAGTTCTAAAAGGTCAACACTAATATTAGTCGTAAACATACCATAGTTAACAATAGCTTTATTTTTTTCAATAGTATCTATACTGCCAATTGCGCGTCCATCATGTATTCTAACTTTATCGCCAACTTTTAAAATCTGTTTTGGTTTATCTGGTACTATTGCTTTTTTCTTGGCTTCTTTTTTCTTTTTGCGAATGACTTCTACTTTCTTTTCAGCTTCTTGCTTTACCTTATTTTCTTTAGCTTTTATGACTTTTTTCTGTTTAGCGGATACTTTTTTACGTTTCGAGTTTTCAATTTGCACAATTCTAAAAAATTCAGACAGTAGCTCTCTTTTTTGTCCATTTTCAAAATAATTCTCTGCAATCTCATTAATCTTTCGTCCTAAATAGATTAAACGCTGGTTGCTATCATATAATTCCTGATAATTCTCTAATTTTCTTTGGATCCTGATACTTATTTCTTCTAATTTTTCCGCTTCATTCAATTTTTTCTGTTCATTTACTTTTAAAGACCGCTCTGTTTTCTCCAATTTAGAACGTTCTTTCTGTAGTTTAGCAATAGTTGCATCAAAACGCACCTTACTGCGTTCAATCTTCTTTTTAGCCTTGTTAATAAGACTATATGGTATTCCATTTTTTTGAGCTACTTCAAAAGTAAACGAACTTCCTGCTTGACCTAATGCAAGTTTAAAAATAGGTTCTAAACTTCCTGTGTCAAATAGCATATTTGCATTTAGCATATAGGGTAGTTCATTTGCTAACATTTTTAGATTTGAATAATGCGTAGTTATTATTCCGAAGGCATTGCGGTCATAGAATACCTCCAAAAAGGTTTCAGCTAATGCTCCACCTAATTCCGGGTCACTACCAGTACCAAATTCATCAATCAAAAATAAAGTGTTACTATTGCACTTCTTTAAAAAGTAATTCATTTGTTTAAGCCTGTAACTATAAGTGCTCAATTGATTTTCAATGGATTGATTATCTCCAATATCACATAAAATTCGATTAAACAAACAGACTTTACTGCGCTCATGTACTGGAATCAATAATCCACTTTGCAACATAACCTGCAATAGGCCAATAGTTTTTAAAGTGATACTTTTTCCACCTGCATTTGGTCCAGAAATAACTATTATTCTGCTATTATCAGTAAGTTCTATTGTTTGAGGATAAGTAGGTTTATTAAGCTCTAAATTATTTAAATAGAGTAGTGGGTGATAAGCGTCCTTAAGAAATAAACTTCTTTCATCAGAAATTATTGGTAGAATAGCATTTAAATTCTTGGCATATTTTGCTTTAGCAGATATAACATCCAATCCAGTTAAAAATAACTGATACTGTTTTAATAAATCCCGGAATGGACGAATAAAATTGGTGACTTCCTTTAAAATTCTAATTATTTCTTCTTGTTCTTCATATTCCAGATTGTTTAATTCTCTGGTAAATTTTGTGGTTGACTCTGGCTCTATGTAAACAATACTACCCGTTTTACTGCTTCCCATGATAGAACCCTTCACTTTTCTTCTATACATTGCTTTTACAGCTAGTACGCGTTTATTGTCAACAACCGATTCTTGAATATCATCCAAATAATCTTTTTTTTGACTAGAATGCAATGCAGTAGAGAAGCTTTGATTGATCTGACCTTTGACCTTATTAATGGCCTTTCGTAGTTCGTTCAATAATGGTGACGCTTGGTCTTTGACATCTCCAAAACGATCAACAATTCTATTAATTTTTTCGACAATGGACTTGTTAATTTCAATTTGATCGAAGTATGAATTTAATTCAGGATAATATTCCGCAAACTTTTTTAAAAAAGATTTAATTGCGTCTACGGTTAAAGAAATAGAAACCAGTTTTTGTAAACTAAAAACTTCTAAATAGGTATTGTCTATCTTAAGTAATTTGAGTTCTTTAGTAATTGGCTCAAACCTATGATGCGGTATCCTATTCTCATTATCAAAAGAAGACAAGTATTCATTTGTGAGAGTTAAGGCAAAAACTATTTCTTCCTTTGTTTTAAAAGGTTCAATCTTAAGTACACTTTGATGCCCCAGTTCAGTAGCACAGAGTTCACTTACTTGTTCAAGAACCGTAAAAAATTCAATATCATTTAATGTCTTTTTATGAATACTTATCATTCTAAAAATTATCCTATTTTAGCTAAACAAAAGTACATATTTTAATGGATGTAGAAATACACAAAAGTTGGATACCTTATTTACAAAATGAGTTTAACAAACCTTATTTTAAGGATTTGGTAGATTTTGTAAAACAGGAGTATAGTACTTACCAATGTTTTCCTCCTGGCAAACAAATATTCAATGCTTTTCAACATTGTCATTATGAAGATGTTAAAGTAGTTATAATTGGTCAAGATCCTTACCATGGTGTTGATCAAGCCCATGGACTATGTTTTTCAGTGAATGATGATATAGCTCACCCACCATCTTTAATAAATATTTTTAAAGAGATAGAACAGGATTTGGGCATTCCATATCCTAAAAGTGGTAATCTCAATAAATGGGCAGATCAAGGTGTATTATTACTAAATGCCACACTTACTGTGCGTGCACATCAAGCCGGAAGTCATCAAAAAAAAGGTTGGGAAGTATTTACAGACTCTGTGATTAAAGCAATAAGCCAGAATAAAGATAAAGTCGTTTTTTTACTTTGGGGTGGATTTGCAAAAAGTAAGATAAAGTTAATCGACACTAAAAAACACTGTGTTTTAACATCAGGACATCCTTCACCTTTAAGTGCAAATAGAGGATTTTGGTTTGGAAATAAGCATTTCAGTAAAGCGAATAGTTTTCTTGAAGGCAAAGGAATAAATGAGATAAATTGGTGACTATTATCATAATATAAACTCATTTATGTGCCTATTTTTGATAAATAAAAACAAGTTACAAATGAAGAATTATTCAATTGCTATATTTTATGCATTAATTATTTGTTCTATAAGTTTTAATTGTAAGGATAATGGCGAATATCACCCTGTTAAAAACGAAAATATTTCAACAAAGAATGATATAAGGCACAAAGTAATAGCTAAAAATTTTGAGAATGCAGGTATGTATACCTATGTAGAGGTGTCAGAGAACAATGAGGATTATTGGGTTGCAATTCCAAAAGGAAATATAGAAATAGGACAAACTTATTTTTATAAAGGAGGCATGAAAATGGTAAATTTTAAAAGCACAGAGCTTAACAAAACATTTGATGAAGTTTGGTTTTTACAAGATCTCTATAAGGATAATCCATCGAAAAATAACTTGGG
>CAYTSL010000116.1:0-6231 GCA_964440415.1 uncultured Flavobacteriaceae bacterium | reverse complement strand
CATAATAACCTATAAAATTAAAGGGATTTATAATTCCGGGTTTCAGGAATTTGATAAATCCTATATAATTGGAGATATTAGGCACATTCAAAGATTAAACAAGTGGGAAGATGAACAGGTTGGCAACTTTGAAGTATTTATAGATGATTTTGATGACTTGCAGGAAAAAGGATTGGAAATCTATCATGCAATTCCATCAGTTCTGGATGCATCAACCGTGAAGCAGAAATTCGCTGCCATATTTGAATGGATCGGAATTTTTGATAAGAACATTTACGGAATTATTGGGATTATGATATTAGTAGCTGGAATTAATATGATAACTGCTCTGCTGGTGTTGATTTTGGAACGAACCCAAATGATTGGTATACTAAAAGCTTTGGGAAGCAATAATTGGAGTATTCGCAAAGTGTTTTTATTCAATGCTATTTACCTAATTGTTTTAGGATTATTTTGGGGAAACCTTATAGGTCTGGGCTTATTGTTTGCTCAAAAATATTTCGGATTATTTCCTTTGGATCCCAGTATATATTATGTAACCCAAGCACCGGTTTATATTAGTTTAGGTTATATTGTTGCCCTTAATATTGGAACTTTTTTATTGTGTTTAATTATGCTGTTGGTACCATCTTATATTATAACTAAAATCTCACCAGTTAAGGCGATTCGTTTTGAATAAACAAAAACAATTTTTAACTTTTACCTTCTAACTTTTGCATTAAATTTGCATGGCAAAAAAACACTATGGATTACGCAAAAAACATATTAGAAACCATCGGGAACACACCTTTAGTGAAGATCAACAAGATCACTAAAGATCTACCTTGTTTGGTTTTGGCTAAATATGAACCTTTAAATCCAGGAAATTCTGTAAAAGATAGAATGGCAGTAAAAATGATTGAGGATGCAGAAGAAGCAGGTTTATTAAAGCCTGGAGGAACTATTGTTGAGGGAACTTCAGGTAACACAGGAATGGGTTTAGCATTGGCAGCAATTGTAAAAGGTTATAAATGTGTGTTTGTAATGGCTGATAAACAATCTAAGGAAAAGGTTGATATACTAAAAGCAGTAGGAGCAGAAGTAGTTGTTTGTCCATCGGCTGTTGAACCTGATGATCCAAGAAGTTATTATTCAGTTTCACGACGTTTAGCACTAGAAACTCCTAATGCATGGTACGTGAATCAATATGATAATTTAAGTAATACCAAGGCGCATTACGAAAGTACAGGACCTGAAATTTGGAAACAAACAAATGGTAAGGTAACTCATTTTGTGGTTGGAGTAGGAACTGGAGGAACCATTTCTGGAGTTGGTACATATTTAAAAGAACAAAACCCAAACATTAAAGTTTGGGGAGTAGATACTTATGGTAGTGTATTTAAAAAATACCACGAAACAGGAATCTTTGATCCAGATGAGATCTATCCTTATGTGACAGAAGGAATTGGTGAAGACATTTTACCTAAAAATGTAGATTTTAGTGTGATAGATGGATTTACCAAAGTAACAGATAAAGATGGTGCGGTTTACACACAGCGTTTAGCTAAAGAGGAAGGCATGTTTTTGGGCAATTCTGCTGGTTCCGCAATAAAAGGTGTGTTGCAGTTAAAAGAGCATTTTACCAAAGACGATGTAGTTGTTGTACTATTTCATGACCATGGCAGTCGCTATGTAGGCAAAATGTTTAACGATGACTGGATGCGTGAAATGGGCTATCTTGATTAACTCATTTCTTTTTATTATTCTGTACCCTTTAATTTTTTGGCTCTATTAGCACAACGGTCGCAAAGGTCTGTTATATTTTTTAATTCTCTTGCACTTGTAACTTTACCTTGAAATATTTCAGTTGTTCTATCTGTATTGATATACGAGCAATCCTGATATAGATGATAACTTTTACCAGATTTTGTCCAATACACATTGTTGACACCATCGTTTAGTGTTTCAACTTGTTTAGTTTGCTCTGCATATTGTTCTTGTGAAACTGGATTGAATTCAGTACCAGTCATTCCAGCTATCACTAACGCAACACCTGCTATTGCACCCAGAATACCTTTTTGTTTACCGCTTAAATTTTTATTTTTTAAAATAAGAACCACAAGAGGTAAAAAAGCAAGGACACTTATTATAAGTCCTAACTGATTTTGAATAAAGAATTTAGTCTTATTTTTTTCTGAAGCAGGATCAAGCCGATTTGCTTTTTTCCATAGTATGTTGGCAATAACAACGAGAATTAGAATAGCAACAATTAATATGATCATTAATGTCATATTAATTGGAACTTCTTTAAGTTTGATTATAGCAAAAATTTCAATCCCAATACCAGCTGCCCATAGGATAGCGGATAGTATTCGATACATTTTTGCTTTTTTTGAGTTTTCTTCAGATGGAGTAAAAACTCTACCATCGTCAGATGAAGTTGTGATGTTATCACCTTCTACATTAGTTATTTTTTTGGAAGATTTATTATCGGCCATATCTAAAAAGTTGTTAGTTATTGAATCTGGTTTTGAATTTAACAATTAGTTAAAAGTAGATTGAAGGAAAAATAAATAGTTGTTAACTCTTTTCTTAACATTTTGAACATTAAAACAAAGCCATAGCAATTCTACTATGAAATCTTTTATCGTCTTTTAGTAACGGAGATAATATGTTTAAAATAACTAATCTACTATTATCCCTCTTTAGGTTTCGGTATCTTAAGAAAGAAAGTCAATGCCATTGCTATCAAGCATGCTCCAGCAGCTGATAAAAATGGAATAAGCCAAAAATCAATTCCTGTTGCATTGACAGATATATCTTTTACAAAACCTGCAAACAGAGGTCCTAAAATTCCAGCAAAACCATAGGCCAGAAAGACCCAACCGTAATTTTCTCCTATATTTTTCTTTCCAAAATATACCGCAGTAGCTGCAGGGAAAAGAGCGAAGTTACCTCCAAAATTTAACCCAATAATTCCAGCTCCTATTATTAAACCTAGAGCAGATTGACCTAACCAGAAAAAGGCAGCCATCATAATGGCTTGAGAAAGCATCATAATTCGTATTGTCTTTTTCCTACCAATAATATCAGACCATTTACCGTACAATATTCTTCCCAAACCATTCAATATGGCGTATACAGCCATGGCTGTTCCTGCAGTAACTGAAGCTTGAGCTGCACTTTTTGCAGAAAGCGCATCAATACCAAATAGTTTAATGCAATAAATCACCATAAGTCCAGCAAAAGCAGAAAGTAAAAACATGCTAAATAATAATCTGAATTGTGGTGTACGAAGCATCTCTGAACCTTGAACATCAATAGACTCTAAATCAGGATCTAAAGAATCAGTCTTCGGATTCCATCCATCTGGGATGTAATTGGCAGGTGGCATTTGCATAACTAGAGAACCAAGGACCACTAATAAAATTAAAATGATTCCATATAACACAAAGGTGCTTTCCAATCCTGGTAAATTCAATATAGATAAGTTTTGCAAAAGTCCACCACCAAACCAGGCTCCTGCAGCTTTGATCCAGAACATTGCTCCAAATCCGAATCCTGCAACTGCTAAACCAGAAACCAATCCTACTTTATCGGGATACCAACTAATCCCTATTTTTAAAGGAACAGCATAAGCCAAACCAATACCTGCACCACCTAAAACACCTATGGAAAGCAGAAGACTTATAAAACTACCTCCGGAATATCCGGCTAGAATATAACCCAGACCCAATAAAAATCCACCAATAACAGCAAGTTTCTTGGTTGAGATTTGTCGCTTCATTAATCTTCCTGATACGATCATAAATACAGAAAAAGTAAATAGACCTACTGAAAATATCCAGGCAGATTGAGATGCTGTAAAGCCCTTACCACCGTTTTCTAAAGCCTTGGTCAAGGGAACAGTAAACACTGACCACGCATATATAATACCTAAACACAGTTGGATTAATATTCCTCCAACGATAACTAACCATCGATTTTTAAATGTGATTTTCATGAAATTTCTTATTTATTTGGAAAAAAATTAGTAGCAACTTTACTGATGTAGACAAAGGTAATCTGGTTACATTACATTGAGTATATAATCCGAGCGTTGAGGAACATCTCATTAACCGTCACTTTTAGCAGTTACAATACAAAACTATAACTTATGGTTGGTTCGCCATTAGCCATAATTTCTGTGGTTTGAATTGTATACGAAGTTAGTGGTTTTTTCTTACTTAATCAACGAATTATCTGTTATTAAAATCAATTAAATAACCAATAGATAAATTAAGAAAACCGGTTGTGTCTAAATTGGGTTCTGATTCAACAGCAGAAGGAAAGTTAATATTATAACCCAATTCAAAATCCCACGACTTGGTTGCCAAAGTCAATGGTAAGTTTAGCTGTGTGTTTAACAAGTCGAAAATGTCATTATATATAAATTCTGTTACTGGTTCTTCGCCTTGAGTATTCAATTGCTCTAAAGCAATGGTTTGTTGTGCGATTAAAAAACTAATCTGAGGCCTGAATTTTAAAACAAAATTCTTTTGTTTTGTAATGGTCGCAATGGCATAAGTACGAGACACAATTTGAAAGGATTGGTCTTTGCCAAATAAATAAGAAGCTCCCAGTTTTGTGCCAAGGTTTTTTTTCTTGTTTCGTATGCCTACACTTAAATCTAATGAGTTTGTGAAGGTATCCCATCCATCAGAATAAAAATAACGCGTATAGCCTACATTGTAATTAAAGAGTTTCTTTTTACCAATGGTATTATTATAACCAACATACACATTGGTGAAATCCCAATTCGGGCTATAGGTTTCGTAATAAAGACCAGAAACACTCACATTAAATCCCGAAGAACTGTAATAGGAAAGTTGAGGTACTAAATTAAATTGGTCGACTCCAGAATCTCGACCAGAGAAAAATGTGTTACTATTAAAAGATACGTTAGTGTATAAAAAGTTATAGGTGTTGAATGAATCTAAAATATCATCAATAAATTGTTGGTCGTTATAGAATAGTTCGTCAAGAAGCATATCTATTTGATCTTCTTCTGGTTCTTGAGCATATAAATTAGCAGAGGTTGCCACTGTAAACAGTAGCAACCAAACTGCCATTAATCCCTTGTTGGATATATAACGATGGGCTTTCATCTTTTAAAAAGATTTAATTGCCTCCACCATTTCCGTTTCCACCATTTCCACTACCAGAACCTTGTCCTGTTCCATTTCTTCCTGGACGTTCACCATCACCTCCAAAACCTTGACCATTTCTAATTTCTCCTTGGTCTCTGGATTGTCTGGTTTGTTTCACGCGTTCACGTAACATTTGTCTTTGTTCTTGAGTTAATGAGTGTCTAAATTGATTTCTCACTTGTCGTAATTGTCCGTCTTGGTTTTCACACAATTGGTTTTGTGAATCAGAGAAAGATTCTCTTAAGCGTAATCTCATTTGCTCTCTGTTTTGTGTTTGGTCTTGCATAATTGCTAACTGTTCAGGAGTTAGCGTTGCGCGAAGTTGTTCGCGATTTTGTAACATCAATTTGCGTTGTGTTTGTAACATTTCTTGTTGCTCTTGTGATAACTGATTCATGATTGGACCATAATCGGTTTCTTGAGCGAAAAGGACATTACCTGATGTTAAAAGCAATACAAAACTGAATAGTGCGATGAGTGTTTTTACTTTTGTTTTCATGATTACTGAATTTATGTTTTTATATATGTTTATTGATTAGAACCTAAAAGTTTAAAATAGTTTGTTTTTAATTATAAAACTACGTTTTCAATCAGGTTTTTGTCTATATAACTATTTATTAATGAGTCTTCTACAAAAAGAGAATTAATAAATATGTTTTCTAATTGTTGTTCGGATAATTCTGCTTCAACAAGGATTTCATTCACAATAAAATCATCCATGAATGCATCTATGTTTTCATCTTCTATAAGCAGAGATGAGACTAAAAAATCATCAGAATCAAAATCAGTTGAATTAATCTCATTTACATTCGTAATTTTTGGATTAATTTCTGTCGTGTCATTTTGCATCCACATAGTAATACCGATTAGTAAAACAATAGAAGCTGCAATGGGATAGGCTATAATAGGTTTTAGCCCAAATACAGTTCGTTTTGGTTCTTCAGTTTTTGGAATAGCTTCTAAAATGTCTGCTTTAGACTTTGAAAAGAAATCTTCAGGAATGTCCATTCCAAGTTTTTCTTTATGAAGCTTTGTTAAATCTTTATTAGTATTTTTCATAGTA
>CAYTSL010000115.1:0-6238 GCA_964440415.1 uncultured Flavobacteriaceae bacterium | reverse complement strand
AACAATTTATCTTCAGTTGTTTTAATTAATAAAGGCAATTTTAATTTTGAGGTAAAACAATTACCCAAAGAAGCCCAATTCGCTCCTATATATGCCATAGCCACTCAAGATTTTGATAAGGATGGCGATCAAGATATTATCCTAGGAGGAAATCTATACGGTGTAAAACCAGAAGTTGGACGTTATGATGCTACCAATGGTGTTTACTTGGAAAATCTTGGAGACATGAATTTCAAATTTCACAACAATGGAAAAGGATTTGTGGTAAAAGGTCAGATTAGGGATTTTAAAATTAATGACAACAAAATAATTGTAGCCAGAAACAATGATTCTTTGGCAATATTCAAATATTGATATGAAATATTTTCTTGGAGTATTTATTATTACTACAATGGCATTTACAGGATGCACAAAAAAAGATTCGTCTAGAACAAAAACTGCTATTTATTTTGAAAACGTCCCCGTTGAGCACAGCAATATTGATTTTGCTAATACACTTATCCATAAAGATGACTTAAATATAATTGAATATTTATACTATTACAATGGTGGAGGTGTTGCCGTTGGTGATATCAATAATGATGGTCTTGAAGATATCTATTTAACTGCCAACCAGACTTCAGACAAACTCTACCTTAATTTAGGAAACCTGAAATTTAAAGATATCACTGAAGAAGCTGGTATACAAACAGATTCTACTTGGTCGACAGGTGTTACAATGGATGATGTCAACAACGACGGGTTGATGGATATTTACGTGTCTAAAGTTGGTAACTATAAAGGGTTGAAGGCTCATAACTTACTTTATATCAACAATGGGGACAACGGTTTTACGGAATCGTCGGCTGCTGTCGGGTTAGATTTTTCAGGTTTTTCTACACAAGCTTCATTCTTTGATTATGATAAAGATGGTGATCTCGACATGTATTTGTTAAATCATTCCGTTCATACTCCAAGAAGCTATGGTGATACAAGAAGTCGAAAGGACAATGACTCCCTCGCTGGAGATAGATTATTTGAAAACAAAATGAATGAAGGCCAACTAAAATTCACGGATGTAACTAATGATTCAGGCATTTACAGCAGTGCCTTGGGTTATGGTTTAGCATTAATAACTTCTGATGTTAATGATGATGGATTATTAGATATTTATGTAGGGAATGATTTTCATGAAAACGATTATCTCTATATAAATCAAGGCGACAAAACCTTTAAGGAATCTAATTCTAAATACTTGAATCATACCTCTAGGTTTACAATGGGAGTAGATGTTGGAGATATTAATAACGATCTAAGATCTGATATTTTCTCTTTGGATATGATGCCTTATGACAAGGAAATATTTCTAAAATCAGGTGGTGAAGATTCAGATAAAGTAAGCCAGATAAAAAAGAATTTTGGTTTTGAAAATCAATATGCCAGAAACACATTTCAATTAAATAATGATAATACATCTTTTTCAGATGTGGCATTAATGACCAACACATTCGCTACCGATTGGAGCTGGTCTGTTTTAATTCAGGATTTTGATAATGACGGATTAAATGATCTATACATTACTAACGGAATCTACAAACGTCCGAATGATCTGAACTACATTAATTATCTCAGCAATATTAATTTCTCTAAATACAGTCAGACCAAACAAAATGAAATTGAACGTAAGTTAATAGAAGAAATGCCAACTATTAACCTTTCCAATGTCATCTTTCGCAACAAAGGTGATTTAGAGTTCGAAAGGTTTTCTGAACAATCGGGCCTTACCCCTAGTTACTCGAATGGATCTGCATATTCTGACTTAGATAATGATGGTGATTTAGATTTAGTTGTTAATAATATCAATGAAAAGGCTTTTTTACTTGAAAATAAGAGCTCAGAAACAACTCCAAACAATTTCATTTCATTTTCATTAAAGGGTAACAAGGAATATCCTTCGCCTAATGGAGCAAAATTAATTGTATTTGCCAATGGAAAAAAGCAATATAAAGAACTGTCAATTACACGAGGGTTTCAATCTGCTTCTACACATAAGTTAAATTTTGGATTAGGGAAAATAGAAAAGATTGATTCCGTTCAGGTTCGTTGGCTAGATGGTACTATTCAAACCGAAAAAGATTTGGCAATTAATCAGCATTTTGAAATTAAAAAGAATGAGAATCTTCCGAATTTCAAAAATATCGAATTGGACAATAAATCTGATAAATTAGAAAATTTCCCTTTTGTGCATTTAGAGAATTCCTATTTAGATTATGAGTATGAATCCTTGATGCCTGAAAAATTATCTACAGAAGGACCTGCTGTGGTTCAAGCAGATTTTAATAATGATGGTCTAGAAGATATTTACATAGGAGGTGCTAGGTATCAAGCCCCTTCATTCTACATTCAAAAAAAGGAAGGAGAGTACATAAAAGATAAGTCCAGTGATTTTAATAAAGATACAATTTATGAGGATGTTGATGCGCTGAGTTTTGATTATGATAATGACGGTGATCTGGATCTTTATGTCATGAGTGGTGGAAACGACAAACCAGAAGGAGATACTCAATTAGAGGATCGAATTTATATCAATGATGGCAATGCGAAATTTACACGCTTAGAATTATCTTTGATTCGAACCAATGGTGGAAGTGTGTCTTCAGCTGATTTTGATGGTGATGGATTAGATGATCTATTTATAGGTAACAGATCTATTCCAGGAGCTTATGGCCTATCACCTGAAAGTTTTATACTTAAGAATAATCAGGAAAAAGGATTTAACATTGTTGAAAAACAAAAATTCGGAATGGTCACAGACAGCAAATGGGTTGATCTAAACAATGATGACTTATTAGATCTTATTATTGTTGGAGATTGGATGCCTGTTACTATAATGATCAATACAGGGGATATGAAATTCGAAAATAAGACGAAAGATTTTGGATTGGAAAATACCGAAGGCTTATGGAATGTCGTTACTACTGCTGACCTAGATAAGAATGGCTACCAAGACATTATTTTGGGAAATGCTGGATTGAATTTAAAATGGAAAGCTTCAAAAGACCGTCCTGTTAAATTATATCTCCATGACTTTGATGAAAATCAACAACTGGATCCTATTATATTTTACGATTTTTTTGGTGAATATGTTCCATTTCCATCTAAAGATAAGTTAGTTGGACAACTGCCTTTACTTAAAAAGAAATTCCTGAATTATAGTAAATTTGCGAAGATTAAATCAATAAAGGATCTTACCGGAATAGATGAGAAAGACATTCTTATTACTAAAAAGATAAGTGAGCTTAGGTCCATGATCTATCTCAATTCAGGTTCAGAATTGAAAGGAGTTCCAATGATAAACGAAGCTCAAATGAGTAGTATTGAAGACATCTATACTGAACAGAATGAAGAATCTACGGAAATCTTCTTTGTTGGAAACTATCTTGGTTACACGACCGAGTTAGGTGAAAATGCATCTAACTCAGGAGGAAATATTTCAGTCAATAATAAGGGTGAACAAATATCCTATAAGCAACTTCCTACACCAGCGAATTTAAATTCAAGAAAAGTCATAAAATTAGATGAAAATCGGTTTTTAGTAATTGCTAATAACGATAAATCTTATATTTTTGAAAGTCCGGAAAATTATAATTAAACTGAAATGAAAAGAATTGGTTTTGCACTATTGTTAATTGCACTCACCTTATCAAGTTGTCAGGAAAATACCGCTTATAAAGATCAATTGAGCGACCCTGAATTATTTCATTCAGCAATGAAAAATTTAACGGATGTTATTGTGTACGATATATTTTCTCCTCCAGTAGCATCTAGAGTTTATATGTATCCTTGTGTAGCGGCTTATTCAGTTATGCAGAAGCTCTATCCTGATAAATATAACAGCCTAGTAGGACAGTTAAAAGAATTAGATGAAATACCAGAACCAACAAACGGAGATATCGATTATCATTTAGCTTCTATACATGCCTTTACAACGGTTGGTAAACAATTTATTTTTTCTGAACAAAAAGTAACGAATTTTCAAGACTCCACATACCAGAAATTAAAAAACAACGGGTTGCCAAAAAAGGTATTCAATGCATCCATTGAATACGGAGATTTAGTAGCTAAGCACATTCTTGATTGGGCAAAAGGAGATTTATATGATCAAACCAGAACGTACTCAAAATACACAATTCGTCAAGAAGATAAATTCTGGAAACCTACTCCACCTGACTACATGGATGGTATTGAACCGCATTGGAATAAAATTAGAACAGTAGTCCTTGATTCTGCCAATCAATATGTTCCTGTTCCTCCTGTAGAGTTTAACCTTTCTGAAGGTAGTGAATTTCAAAAACAACTAATTGAGGTCTATGAAAAAGGTCAAGGTGATGATCCTGAAAGTAAAGAAATTGCAAGCTTTTGGGATTGCAATCCTTTTGTTTCACATCATAGAGGTCATGCTATGTTCGCTACAAAAAAGATAACACCTGGTGGACATTGGATTGGTATTGTAAGCATAGCCACAAGAAAAGTGAATAGTGCTTTTGATGAAACAATAAATGCTTATACCAATGTTAGTATTTCACTTTTTGATGCTTTTATAAGTTGTTGGGATGAGAAATGGAGAAGTTTAGTTGTTCGCCCGGAAACACTAATAAATCAACATATAGATGAACAATGGGCACCTTTATTACAGACACCTCCATTTCCAGAATATACAAGCGGCCACTCCGTGATTTCTAGAGCTGCAGCTGTTACTTTAACTCATTTATATGGTGATAATTTTAGTTTCTTGGATACAACAGAAATGGAATATGGTTTACCGGCAAGAAGTTTTAGGTCTTTTATTCACGCTTCAGAAGAAGCTGCCATTTCAAGATTATATGGCGGAATACACTACAGAATGGCTATTGACGAAGGCGTGACACAGGGGCAAAAAGTTGGTGAATTTATCGTCCAAAATCTGCGTACTAATAAATAAAATAAGAAGTTTAATAGTTGGTATAAATAATGACTTTCCTAAAAAAAATTATGTAAATGATTAAAAAGGTTATTTACATATTGACTTTATTTTTCATAATAGGTTGTAGTAAACCAAAACTAAAATTATTTAATGTAGTTGATAAAGATCATTCGAATGTTACTTTTATAAATCGATTAAAACCAACCGACGAGCTCAATATTTTGTATTATTTATATTATTACAATGGGGCGGGAGTAGCTGTAGGTGATATTAATAACGATAATTTGGTTGATGTGTTTTTTACTGCTAATCAAGGAAAGAACATGTTGTATTTAAACAAAGGAAACTTTGTTTTTGAAGATATCACGGATAAGGCTGGAGTAGCAGGTAGTTCTGATTGGAATACTGGTACTGTAATGGCAGATGTTAACGGTGATGGGTTATTAGATATTTATGTTTGCGCTGTGGTTGGTATCCATGGCCTAAAAGGTGCTAATGAACTATATATTAATAATGGAGATAATACTTTTGCAGAAAAAGCCGAAGAATATGGTTTAAACTTTGACAACTATTCTACTTCAGCTTCTTTTTTTGATTATGACAATGACGGCGATCTGGATATGTATTTATTAAATTATGCTATACATACTCGAAACTCATTTGGAAAAGCGGATATTCGATTTCAAAGAAATTACAAAAGTGGTGATAAATTGCTACGAAATGACGGTGAAGTTTTTATTGATGTTAGTAAAGAAAGTGGAATTTTTGGTGGTGCAAATGGTTACGGTCTAGGTATTTCTACTCAAGATTTTAATAATGATGGTTTTGTAGATATGTATATAAGTAATGATTTTCATGAAGATGATTATTATTATATCAATAACGGAGATGGAAGTTTTACCGAGCAACTTAGAAAATATTTTGGCAAAACAAGTCGTTTTTCGATGGGAAGTGACGTAGCAGACATAAATCACGATGGTTTTCCAGATATATTAACACTAGATATGGCTCCTGAAGATGAGACAATATTAAAAGCTTCTATGGGGGACGAATCAATTGATTTATTGAATTTTAAAATGAAACGCTTTGGTTACTATTATCAATATACCCGAAATATGTTGCAAATCAACAATGGCACTCATTTTTCCGAAACCGCTTTGTTAAGTGGGGTTTCTGCCACAGATTGGAGCTGGTCACCCTTGTTTTCTGATTTTAATCAAGATGGTGAGCAAGATCTCTTTATTTCAAATGGTATTCCAAAAAGACCTAATGATTTAGATTATATTAAATATATCT
>CAYTSL010000114.1:2928-6293 GCA_964440415.1 uncultured Flavobacteriaceae bacterium | reverse complement strand
CATCTATTATAAATTGCTTTTTACCTTTAATGATATACGTGTATTCATCAAATTCAGGAGTTTGGAAAGGCTCCTTCCAATCTGGAGGAGCAATCATATGAGCGATGCTTATTTTGGAGTTTTTATCACTTGCTAAACCAAAGTGTTCTTCAATCAGTTTACCATCATTTGTTGGGACAACAAAAGGTGATTTTTGGATGATGTATTTTTTCATTGATTATTTTAATGGTTTTTTCTTAATCATACCACCTCTTAAATCTTTAACTAATCCCATAATGATAAACGCATTTTTATCGATTTTATCTATTTCTGTGTTTAGTCGAGCCAATTCTATTCTAGTAACAACTGTGTATATGATGTCCTTTTCATAACTTTTTCCGCTAGCACCAAATCCGCCTCTACCAGCGTAAATTGTGCAGGCTCTCCTTAACTTTTCTGTAATCATCATTTGTAGTTCTACATGCTTTTTCGATATTATCGTAACGCCCACATATTCCTCGACGCCGTCAACCACAAAATCTACAGTTTTCGCTGCAGCCATGTATGTTAAAATTGCATAAAGTGCAGTTTCAATAGACAGAATGTATGCCCCAAAAGAAAATATAACAATATTGATTAGCAATAATACATCTCCAACTGTTATAGATAATTTTCTACTCAAGAATATTGCTAACACTTCAGTGCCATCAATTACACTGCCACCTCTCATAGCCATCCCTATTCCCAATCCTAAAAAGAATCCCCCAAAAACGGCAATTAACAATTTATCTTCTGTTACAGTTGGATAATCGACAAAATGAACTACAACTGCTAAAAGAGTAATGGCTATTATACTTCTTACCGCAAATTTTAAATTTAATGTTCTTGCTCCAACCACTATGAATGGTAAATTGACTAAAATTAATAAATAGCCTAATTCAATATTGGTTATATTTTCAAGCAATAAAGAAATACCTGTGGCACCTCCATCAATGAACCTATTGGGTAATAAAAACCCCTTTAAACCAAATCCTGCTGAGAAAACACCTATTACAATAAATATATATTCCTTAATAGTATGAGATAATTCTACCTGAAGATTTCTAACAACAGGTTCTATTTCCTTTTTGCTCACTGGTGAATCCGAATGCTTCGATTTTAGTTTTTTTCGAGCAACATCAATAAGAAGTTTAGAAATAAATGGATTCATAGCATTTAATTTAATTAACTAATTCCAGTTGATCATGAAATATTTGATTTTAGCATCATCAGGTATTTGTGAGGCTTCAATGGTCATTTTCATATCAAACCTCAGATTCGCAGGTAATTCCTTTTTATCAATTGTGAAATATGCGCTTATTTCATTGACATTAATATTTATTGAGCTTATCAAATTGTCTATTCTATTTATTTTATAAGCAGCTTGAATATCTTTAAAAGTACTTGAATTAGAAATGTTTTTGTTCGTTTTGTATCGGGAATCCATGATCCTGATGTTGTCTATAACTGCAGTAGAATCTAATGCCTCATTTGGGGTTAAAACCAATAAATGATTTCCAGCCTTATCATAAATGTCTATATTATTTATGTTGCCTGTAAACTCATCACCTCCAACAAATTTCACTATGGAGTCGTTTAAGAAAATAGTTTCTAAATCCTTAACCTGTGTAGAATCTGTTAAACTGCCAATATTATGTTTTGCTACCAAAAAAGGATCTTGTTTTTTAGCACAAGAAGCAATGGTTATAATAATTATTAGGGCAAAATATATATTTTTCATTTATAATTTTTATTGTTTAATTAATAGTTCGAAGCTTCAGCGAAGAACTACATGACCTTTTTAAGAATACCAAATACGCTTCTTATAAATGTTGCACTAGTAAGTACTTTTATAATTGGATTTTGTCTTGTACTTCTTCTTCTGGTTGTTGATTTTGATGTTTTTTTTCGCTCTTTTTCTTTAGCTATACGAGCATCTTCTTTAACTTTAACAGCTTCTGCCTTTTTAATTTTTTCATTAAGCATTTCATAGGCACTTTCTCTGTCAATATCGTCATTATATTTTAATACCAATTTAGAATCATCCAATAACATTTGTAATTCTTGCTTGGTCAAAACATCCATTCTGCTCATAGGTGCTCGCATCATTGTCGCAGCTAATGGCGTTGGTCGTCCTTTTTCATCCAAAGCAGAAACAAGAGCTTCTCCAATTCCTAGTGAAGTTAAAACATCGGCAGTATCATAATAATCTGTATCTGGATAGTTTTGAGCCGTTAATTTTATGGCTTTTCTGTCCTTTGCAGTAAAAGCTCTTAAAGCATGTTGTATTTTTAAACCTAACTGACTAAGAACTGCTTCAGGAACATCTGTTGGATTTTGAGTAACAAAATATAATCCTATTCCTTTACTACGAATTAATTTAACTATACTTTCAATTTGATTTAACAAGGCCTTCGATGCTTCGTTAAAAATTAAATGCGCTTCATCAATGAAAATGATCAATTCAGGTTTGCCTGAATCTCCTTGTTCTGGAAAGGTTTCATATATTTCTGCTAAAAGACTCAACATAAACGTTGAGAATAATTTAGGTCTATCTTGTATATCAGTCAAACGTATAATATTGATATAACCTCTTCCGTCTCTTGTCGTTCTGACTAAATCTTCAACTTCAAAACTTTTTTCTCCAAAAAACAGTTCTCCACCTTGTTGCTCGATCTCTACAACTTTTCTTAATATAGCTCCAGTAGAAGCAGTGGAAATTCTTCCATAAGCTTGTTCAAATTCTTTTTTGCCTTCCTGAGTACAATACTGTAATATTTTCTTGAAATCTTTAAGGTCCAAAAGAGGTAGTTTGTTATCATCACAGTATTTAAAAATGACTGAAACAACTCCCGATTGTGCATCAGAGAGGTCCAATATTCTGGAGAGCAATACAGGACCAAATTCACTTACAGTTGCTCTTAGTCGAACACCATCTTGTTCTGAAAGTGATAAGATCTCAACAGGAAAAGGTTTGGCTTCAAAAGGCAGACCAATTTTAGCGTGACGTTCATCTATTTTAGGATGTCCAGGACTTGGCTTTGCCAATCCACTTAAATCACCTTTAATATCCATTAGTAAAACTGGAATTCCTTTATCACTTAAATTTTCAGATAGAACCTGAAGGGTTTTCGTTTTTCCTGTACCAGTGGCACCTGCAATTAAACCATGTCTGTTCATGGTCTTTAAAGGCACCTTTACAAACGCATCTTTAATGGTTTCTTCGTCTAAAATAGCAGATCCTAAAGTTATAAAATCACCTTTTGTTTTATTTCCTTCTGTGATATGTTTAAAGAACTCGTCTTGTCTACTCATGATGATCCATAATTTTTGATAAAAATAGACAA
>CAYTSL010000114.1:0-2828 GCA_964440415.1 uncultured Flavobacteriaceae bacterium | reverse complement strand
TATCTTTGATGCCCATGAAAAAAGATGTAAAAGAATTAGTGGAGAAGGGTTTAATGCTACCTTTGATGGAAGAGTTCTACACCATTCAGGGCGAGGGATTCCATAAAGGAACTGCAGCTTATTTTATTCGAGTTGGTGGTTGTGATGTTGGTTGTCATTGGTGTGATGTGAAGGAAAGCTGGAATCCAGATTTACATCCTCCTACAGAAACATCCAAAATAGTTAAAAACGCCAAAAAATATAGTGATACTATTGTAGTTACGGGTGGTGAACCATTAACTTGGGATATGACTGAATTAACGTCTCAATTAAAAAAAGAAGGATTACAGGTTCATATAGAAACTTCAGGCGCCTATAATTTGTCAGGGACTTGGGATTGGATATGTTTATCTCCTAAAAAACAAAAATTACCAAAGCAGGAAATCTATAATAATGCAAATGAGCTTAAGGTTATCGTTTATAACAAAGATGACTTTAGGTTTGCAGAAGAACAGGCTTCAAAAGTTAATAAAGACTGCATCTTATACTTACAGCCAGAATGGAGTAAACGCGAAAAGGTAATGTCTGAAATTGTTGACTATGTCATGAAGCATCCAAAATGGAAAGTATCCTTGCAGACACATAAATATTTAAATATTCCATAAAAAAATGCCTTGAACTATCAAGGCATTTTTTATGATTGGAATAAAATTATTTTGTAAAAGGAACTGCAATTCTTTTGGTTCCCCAGCCCAAATGCATATGCACACCATTATCAGATTTTTCAAAAGCTATAGAGAAGGCTTCCAAAGATTCAGTTGCATCACTGGCAGTTACCTTTACTCTCGCGACATCATTAGCTTCATTATAAGAATATGATCCCCAAACATTAAGATCTGAACTTAAGATAACTGTCCATTCTTTATCTCCTGGAATTGTAAATAAGGAATATGTTCCAGCTTTAACTAAACCATCACCTAGATTCATATCCTTATACAAAGTAATTTCGGCTGCTTCATTTGCACCAGTACGCCAAACTTTTCCATTAGGGGCTAATGTATTTAATTCTCTTCCTTTTAGTTGTGGACGGCTGTAAACCACTTTAATTAGTTTGTTAGATTCCTTATAACTACTTGGGAAAGAGGCTGCATCCATTGGACTTTTATCCAGGCCACTGAATTTTTGAGCATTTACGTTTACTGAAAATAACACCGCACAGCTAAAGATAACGATGGAAATAAATTTTGATTTTTTCATAATAAGATTATAGATTAAATATTAAGATTAAATTATTAATGTTCTGTCAGTCGTACATTTATAATGAACTTTACAATTAACGAAATTATTAGTATTGACACGCTTTTAATTAGATAATACTATTAAATAACAATTATAAGTTATAAATTGTAAGCATATAAGGCAATAGTGTTTTATAATTGATATCATAAATGCATTTTTGCTTCTTCAAATGAACTAAATGTAATTATTATGTGTGGAATTGTATGTGCTTTCGATCTAAAGCAGAAATCAGAAGAATTAAGACCTCAAGTTTTAGAAATGTCTAAAAAGATTCGGCATCGTGGTCCAGACTGGAGTGGAATTTACAGTGATGAAAAAGCTATTTTGGCTCATGAACGATTGGCCATTGTAGATCCAGCATCAGGGAAACAACCTCTATACAGTGAAGACAAGAAATTAATATTAGCAGCCAATGGAGAAATTTATAATCATAGAGAACTACGCAAGCAGTTTGAAGGAAAATATAACTTTCAGACGGAAAGTGATTGTGAGATTATTTTAGCTCTTTATCAAAAAAAAGGAGTTGATTTTTTAGATGATATGAATGGTATCTTCGGATTTGCTATTTATGATGTTGATAAAGATGAATACTTTGTAGCCAGAGACCATATGGGAATAATTCCATTATATATTGGTTGGGATAAACATGGTACTTTCTACGTAGCTTCAGAATTGAAGGCTTTAGAAGGATATTGTACAAAAATCGAATTATTTCCTCCTGGTCATTATTTGTCAAGCAGAGATGGTGAATTTGTTAGGTGGTACAAAAGAGATTGGTTTGAATATCAAGCAGTAAAAGATAATGAAACCAGTATTAAAGCAATTAAAGATGCGCTTGAAGCCGCTGTTCACAGACAGTTGATGAGTGATGTCCCTTATGGCGTGTTATTATCAGGAGGATTAGATTCTTCTGTAACTTCAGCAGTAGCAAAGAAGTATGCAGAAAAACGTGTTGAATCTGATGATACACAAACCGCTTGGTGGCCACAATTGCACTCGTTTTCTGTAGGATTAGAAGGCTCACCTGACTTGGCAGCAGCACAAGTAGTTGCCGATCATATAGGTACAGTGCATCATGAAATTAAATTTACAATTCAAGAAGGTTTGGATGCTATTAGAGATGTGATATACAATCTTGAAACCTATGATATAACAACTATACGAGCTAGTACACCTATGTACTTAATGGCAAGAGTTATTAAGTCTATGGGAATAAAAATGGTTTTATCAGGTGAAGGAGCAGATGAGTTATTTGGTGGTTACCTGTACTTCCATAAAGCCCCAAATGCGCAAGAGTTTCATGAGGAAACAGTTCGTAAATTGAAGAAACTGCATATGTACGATTGTTTGAGAGCTAACAAAAGTTTAGCATCATGGGGAATTGAAGGACGTGTGCCATTTTTAGACAAAGAATTTATGGATGTTGCTATGCGAATTAATCCACAAGATAAGATGATAAATGGTGAACGCATGGAGAAATGGGTAGTACGTAAAGCTTTTGAAGATATGCTCCCAGAAAGTGTTGCCTGGAGACAAAAGGAACAGTTTAG
>CAYTSL010000113.1:0-6346 GCA_964440415.1 uncultured Flavobacteriaceae bacterium | reverse complement strand
TGGGCAGCAAGACGCCCTTGCAAGCGATGAAGGACTGGCACAAACTCAAACCAGACCTGTTCAACAAACAGCCATACTACCGTCCGGGATGTGACAAATAGGCTTGTTTGTCTATTCAATCTTTTTGGGGCAACCAGCATGTATCCAGGCCCAGCCGCCGCCTAACAAGTTTTCGATTGGTCGGGTATGTCAGTAACCGGCGTAAAACCGGTTTCGATGGGCTCCGTTCAGATTAGCTAAACCTTTGAGGTTCCTGCTCGGGTCGGCGTGACCCATCAACGAGTACTTTCACAAATATTTAGACTTTGTTCGAAAGCACTCCAAGCGTTAAGGTAGGGAAATTCGGGCAAGAACACCTAGGTGGTCCGATCCCATATACGGTCGCAGCTCGACCGCTCCCGTTGACCCTTTTGGAACCAACACATTGTCTAGAGGCAAGGGTAGCAACCAGCTACCCAAACGGAAAGTGTTCCGAAAAGGGCCAAGATGCTGGCTTTCAGCGGCCTGCTTGATCAGATGCATGCTCCCCCCCCAAGGCACCGTGTTGAAATCACCTGCAATCAGTACCGGTCCGTCCAGATCTGCAATTCGGTTGGCGATCAACTCGCTTTGGCGGAACTGGTCGAACGGAAAAGGCCACTCCAAGTGAACTGATAGAACCCAAGTTGGTGGACCATTCGGCGCTAGTACCTGAATGCCTGCCAGTCCGGCTCCCGTCAGGCAAAATTCCGAGCCGCGCACTACCGGCAGTGCGGTCAGTACGGCGACTTCCTGCCCTGGTCGGAACTTGCAGATAACAACAATAGGGAAATGGTCGAACATGTTAGCCATGAACCGTCGATTATGATCGGAAACCTCTTGAAGCGTCACTATGTCGGCACCGGATAAAATTATATCATTTGCCAATGGATATCGTGGCCACGACTTAGCCAGCAGATTCTTTTGGTAGAGCTTCAGGCATGCAGCCGCACAGTCCGGCCCAGATGCGACGAAACCGGGCAGTACTGAACCGATTGCCACAATCGCTGCAGCCAGCGAAAAAAGTGCGACACGTCGCGCCATCATCGACCATGATATCGCTGCGCAGGGTAACAGCAACGCCCCGGCCTGTGGTCGAATCACTGCTACCGCATCACCCGGTGCGAAGAAACGCCCGCTTAATCCGAGCAGAACTAGTCCGATCAGGACTATTGCAGCGCCCAACACCAAATTTCGAAAGATCGCACTACCAGTCATTCTGCGCGCCTTTTGCCGGGGAATTCGCGGCTTGAACCCACTGATGCCTCAATCGGCTGAGCACGTCCAGCGCCAGGGAACTGTGTGTGCCGCACTGATATTTTAACAACGATATTGTAGACTGGCAGATGCTATCTGTAAGTGCCGTTGAGCGGGGGTATCCACACCATCACGCCCCTTATGATACGGTTCTGTCCTCAGCCGCCCTCGACCCTTTTTACAATCTTTTGGCGCTATTGTGCAGCTATCGCCGGCAGGGGCGTGGGGACGTAATTCAGGATCGGGGCCAGCCAGCGTTCAGCCTCCTCAAACTCCATTCCTTTGCGGCTGGCATAATCTTGCACTTGATCGCGTTCCACCTTGGCCACGCCGAAATAGTAGGCGTTCGGATGGGCGATATAAATCCCTGATACTGATGATCCGGGCCACATTGCCATGCTCTCGGTCAATCCCACACCAGTCGCTGCCTCGGCATCAAGCAGGCTGAACAGGGTTCGTTTTTCGGTATGGTCGGGCTGGGCCGGATAGCCGGGCGCAGGGCGGATACCGCGATACGGCTCACCGGTCAATTCATCCGGTGCAAATGTTTCATCCTGGGCATAGGGCCACATCTCGCGCCGCACGCGTTGATGCAACAATTCCGCCATGGCTTCGGCGAAACGGTCGGCCAGCGCCTTGACCAGAATTGAGGAGTAGCTGTCGTTGACACGTTCGAACGCCTTGGCGAGAGTCCCCTCTTCGGGGCCTGCCGTGACGACGAAACCGCCAACGTAATCGGACACCCCTTTAGGGGCTACGAAATCTGACAGGGCGACGTTAGGCCTGCCGGGGCGCTTGGCGTGCTGCTGGCGCAAGGTGTGGAGGGTTGCAACCGTGTCCTTGCGGTCGTCACCCGTGAAAAGCCGGATGTCATCGCCCACCGTATTGGCAGGCCAAAACCCCACAACAGCGCGCGGGCCAAACCACTTCTCATTGATGATCCGTTTTAGCATGGCTTGGGCATCGGCAAATAGCGCGCGTGCGGCCTCCCCTTGGCGTTCATCTTGCAGGATCTTGGGGTAGACGCCTTTCAGCTCCCATGTCCGGAAGAATGGGGTCCAATCGATATAGCGGGCGATTTCGGCCAGATCCAAATCGTCGATCACCTTTGCGCCAGTGAAGGTTGGGGCAGTCACGCTGTAGTCAGTCCAGTCGATTTTCATTGCATTGGCCCGCGCGGTTGCCAGTGGCACGCGCTGTTTTGCCCGCTCGGATCGTTCGTGCCGTTCCGTGACGGTGACGTATTCATTGCGGATACCATCAAGATAAGCGGTCTTAGCCGCGGGGTTCAAAAGCTGACTGACCACACCGACGGCGCGGCTGGCATCCAGAACATAGACGGCTTGGCTTTTGGTGTAGCGCGGTGCAATTTTCACTGCCGTATGCACCTTGGACGTGGTTGCCCCCCCGATCAGTAGCGGGATGTCGAAACCCTCGCGCTCCATCTCGGAGGCCATATGTGCCATTTCATCAAGGCTGGGGGTAATCAGGCCGGACAGCCCGATGATATCGACGTTTTCGTCGCGCGCGGTTTGCAGGATTTTTTGCGGCGGCACCATCACGCCAAGGTCGATGATCTCATAATTGTTGCAGGCCAGTACGACACCGACGATGTTTTTGCCGATATCATGCACGTCGCCTTTGACGGTTGCCATCAGTACTTTGCCTGCCGATTGACGCCCCACGCCACCATTCAGGCGTTTTTCTTCTTCCATGAATGGCAACAGAACCGCGACGGCCTGTTTCATCACGCGGGCGGATTTCACCACCTGCGGCAGGAACATCTTACCCGCGCCAAACAGATCGCCGACCACATTCATCCCCGCCATGAGCGGGCCTTCGATCACATGCAAAGGGCGCTCTGCTTCAAGGCGTGCCTCTTCGGTATCAGCCTCGATAAATTCGGTGATGCCGTTGACCAGCGCATGTTCCAGCCGCTTTTCGTTGGTCCACTCGCGCCACGCCAGATCGCGCACCTTTTCTTCGCGCGCGCCACCACGAAAGCGTTCGGCAATTTCCAACATCCGTTCGGTTGCGTCTTCGCGACGGTTCAGGACGACATCTTCGCAACGCTCCCGTAAGTCGGGGTCGATCTGGTCGTAGACCACCAACTGGCCCGCGTTGACGATGCCCATATCCATGCCCGCCTGAATGGCGTGGTAGAGGAATACTGAGTGCATCGCCTCGCGCACGGTCTCATTACCTCGGAACGAAAACGACAAGTTTGACACGCCGCCAGACACGTGGGCATGGGGCAGGTTTGTCCTGATCCAGCGGGTGGCCTCGATGAAATCGACGCCGTAATTGTTGTGCTCCTCGATCCCCGTGGCCACCGCAAAGACGTTGGGGTCAAAGATGATGTCCTCGGCCGGAAAGCCGACCTCATCCACCAGAATACGGTAGGCGCGCGCGCAGATTTCTGTCTTGCGGGCACAGGTGTCGGCCTGTCCCTGTTCGTCAAAGGCCATGACCACCACGGCCGCACCATAGGCAAGGCACAGGCGCGCGTGGTGGCGAAAGGCATCTTCGCCCTCTTTCATGCTGATGGAGTTGACGATGGGCTTGCCCTGAACGCATTTCAAGCCTGCCTCGATCACCTCCCATTTGGAGCTATCGATCATAACAGGCACGCGCGCGATATCGGGTTCGGACGCAACAAGGTTCAAAAACTCCACCATCGCCGCCTGCGAGTCGATCAGTCCTTCGTCCATGTTGATATCGATGATCTGCGCGCCGTTTTCCACCTGATCCAGCGCCACGGCCAGTGCGGCGGTGTAGTCGCGGTTGGTGATCAGCTTGCGGAACTTCGCGGAGCCGGTGACGTTGGTGCGCTCGCCCACATTCACAAAAGGTATATCGGGCGTCAGCACAAAGGGTTCCAAGCCGGAAAGGCGAAGGTGACGGGTCATGCTGCTTCCTCCAGCCGGATTTGGCGCGGGGCGTGGCATGCGACCGCTTCGGCGATGGCACGGATGTGGTCGGGGGTGGTGCCACAGCACCCGCCCACGACGTTCAGCAAGCCTTCCTCGGCAAAACCGGCAAGCTGGCGCGCGGTGTCTTCAGGGCCTTCGTCATATTGGCCGAAAGCGTTGGGCAGACCCGCGTTGGGATAGGCGCAAGTAAAGGTATCGGCCACGCTGGCCAGTTCGGCCATATGCGGGCGCATCGCCTCTGCTCCCAAAGCGCAGTTCAGCCCCACGGTAAAGGGGCGCGCATGTTTGATCGAATGCCAGAACGCGGTGGGCGTCTGCCCTGAAAGCGTGCGACCCGACGCATCGGTGATCGTGCCGGAAATCATAATCGGCAGGCGGGTGCCCCGTTCCTCGAAAGCCTCGAAACAGGCGAAAATTGCAGCCTTGGCGTTGAGCGTGTCGAAAATTGTCTCGATCATGATCAGGTCTGCGCCGCCCACGATCAGCCCACGCACTTGTTGAACGTACGCGACGCGCAGATCGTCAAACGTCACCGCACGGTAGCCCGGATCGTTCACGTCAGGCGATAGAGAGGCGGTGCGGTTCGTTGGCCCCACGGCACCGGCCACAAAACGCCGTTTGCCGTCGGTTTTGGTCGCCCGATCCAGCGCGCGACGCACGATGCGCGCACCTTGTTCGTTCAGGTCCTGCACCGCCGCTTCCAGCCCATAATCGGCTTGCGCGATTGTCGTGGCGGAAAAAGTGTTGGTTTCCACGATATCAGCGCCTGCGACAGCATAGTTAAAATGAATGTCTTCCAACGCCTGCGGCTGCGTCAGAATCAACAGATCGTTGTTTCCCTTTTGGGGATGGTCGGTGTGGTGACGACACACATGGCCCGAACCGCTGCCGCCAAAATCCTCTTCACTCAGCTTCAGGTCTTGGATTTGGGTCCCCATGGCGCCATCAAGAAGAAGAATGCGCTCGCGCGCCAAAGCTGTGAGAGAGGCGATTGCAGGGTGATACTGAACTGACATGCGCGATCCTTAATATTTAAGGGAGCATTTTTTGTATCAGGTACGGAACGGTTAGGCGAAATCATAAACTTCAGGATAATTATGAAAATCCTGACAATTGAAGGTGCCGACCGGGTTTCTTGGGCCTACCCGAGGGGCTTCAGGGCCGAAACGATGCTGGGTTAATCGCAACAAAGGTACGAGATGCGACATACGATTTCGGGCATATGCCTGTTTCACACAAGCAGACAAACAATCATGCGCGTCAAAGATCAGCCATAATCCTGTGGGACTTTTGGTACCTTTGTGACAACGGACCCCTCAACCTATCCCAACAAGCAAAGTCTTGATCCATTCAGAAAGCGTTGGGAAGAGGCATGACTCAAAGGATCGCCGGAAATTCAATGTAACTACAGGGATCCGTTTTCGGCGTTTCAGCTAACACCGAAAACGGAACATGAGCGCTTATACTAGTAGCGGTAATGCTCTGGTTTGAACGGGCCCTCCGGCTTCACGCCGATATAGGCCGCTTGTTCTGCATCCAAAGTGGACAGCTTCACGCCAATCCGGTCGAGGTGCAGACGCGCTACTTTTTCATCCAGATGCTTTGGCAGGATGTAAACGCCGGGTGCGTATTCGTCCGTTTTTGTCCAAAGCTCAATCTGCGCCAACACTTGGTTGGTGAAAGAGGCGGACATCACAAAGGACGGGTGGCCCGTCGCGTTCCCAAGGTTTAGCAAACGACCTTCAGACAGCAAGATCAACCGATGGCCGTTTGGCATCTCGATCATATCGACCTGTTCTTTGATGTTCGTCCACTTGTGGTTCTTGAGCGATGCGACCTGAATTTAGTTATCGAAGTGGCCGATGTTTCCAACGATGGCCATGTCCTTCATCCGGCGCATGTGTTCGATGCGGATGACGTCTTTGTTGCCAGTTGTGGTGATGAAGATGTCAGCTGTTTCAACAGCGTCTTCCAGCAAAACAACTTCGAACCCATCCATGGCAGCTTGCAACGCACAGATCGGGTCCACTTCCGTCACCTTCACACGGGCACCAGCACCAGACAATGACGCGGCAGAGCCTTTGCCCACGTCCCCGTAACCCATCACGACAGCGACCTTACCGGCCATCATCGTGTCA
>CAYTSL010000112.1:0-6391 GCA_964440415.1 uncultured Flavobacteriaceae bacterium | reverse complement strand
GCTTCAAAAATTGAAGTGATAAAGAATTTAATATTTGGTGAAAATATTGCAGAATATAATTCAGAATTCGATACTTTAAAAAAAGAGATTGATTCCAAACGTAATGAACTTAAATCATATATCGATGAGGCTCGCGAAGAATTAATGAGTAGTATTGACAATTTAAGTACAGACATAAATATTCGTATTACAGATGTTGAAAATGCATTAGAAGACAAAGCCGATAAATTAGACGAACAAAAAGTTGATAGAAAACTACTTGGTGATCTTCTTATATCTTTAGGAGAGAAAATAGCTGCTAAATAATCCTTATTTTTTCTTAATTGACTTTTATTAGTAATGGAACAAAAAGATAAGCTTAAACTCTTAAAGGAAATTCTTCTTACAGAAGATCGAGTTTTTGCCCAGTCTATTACTAAAAAAATTGAGGCGCTCAATTCTGTTATAAATAAAAAGCAAAATCTATCTGAAAAGGTGGACCCAATAATTGATGATAAATTAGAAGATTTTGTAAAAGAAATTCCAAAAACATTAGGACCTACAATAACCAAAACGTTAAAGGAAGAAATCAAAAATTCCCAAGATGCAGTAGTTGAAGCTTTATATCCAATATTGGGTAAAATGATAAAAAAGTACATTCAGAATGAAATGAAAATGCTTTCTGAAAGGATCAATTCCCAGGTTCAAAGTAGTTTCTCAACAAAAGCCTGGAAGCGAAAATTTAAGGCTATTTTTTCTGGTGTTAAAGAAGAAGATATAATTCTAGCTGACTATGTAAAACCGGAAATTGAACAAATTTTTATAATTGAAAAAGATTCAGGGATTTTATCTGGAAGCTACTCCAAAAAAGAAACAATTGATAAGGATATGATTTCTGGCATGCTTACTGCTATTAAAAGTTTTGTAGAAGACGCTTTTAGTGGTGGAAATCAAGATTTAGAATCTATAGAGTATGAATTATATAATATCCATATTCAAAATTTTCACTTCTATTATATAGCAGTAGTTATATCTGGTGCTTACAATCAAAACTACAAGAACAATTTAGAAAACAAGCTGTTGGATTTTTCAGAATTTATTACGAAAAATCATGTAGATGAATTAGATTTATCTCAACAACTAGAAAAACATTTTAAAAATGAGTAGGCCCAAAAAAATAGTGCTATTAGGCCATTTTGGAGTTGGTAAAACATCTTTGATGCAGCGATTTATTGACGATTCCTTTTCTGAAGAATACAAGGTAACACTTGGTGTGCAAATTCAGAAAAAGGAAGTTGAACTAATGAATACTAAAAAAGTATCTCTTATAATTTGGGATGTAGAAGGCAATACATCGGTAAAAAATGCCCGATTATCGTATTTGCTAGGTTCTAACGGTTTTATCCTAGTATTTGATGCAACAAGAATTGATACATTTAATGAGTTAAACGAAGAAATTGAATTTCTGAAAGAGCATTACCCTGATGCTAAAATTAAAGTCATAGGTAATAAAATAGATTTGGTTGCCAAACAATCCCTTGTTGATTTGTTAGCCTCCAAATCAATAGAGTATGACTTTTTAACCAGTGCCAAATCAGGTGAGAATGTGAATAAGATGTTTCAGGAATTGGCAGAAGATCTTCAAAGGAAATAGACTCATGATTGAAAAATTGAAATCGCAATATATAAAGGATAAAATTCAGTTCATAGAAATCTCTATGGATGGAGAAATCCTTGATTCTGATAATAATATCCTAATATTAACTACTGGTAAATCACTTTTTGATTATCATCCTTTTTTTGAAAGCATTCAATATCATTTTGAAGAAAAAGAAGGTAGCGAATTCAACATCTCTTGCATTAACCTTGAAATAGGCACAACTTCTGGAATATATGATGTTATCGTACATGTATTAAAGAACAGTATCATTATTTCTATACTAGATTTTACGGCACATTATAAAATGTCTAACACCTTGTCTCAAGAAAAAAATGAATCAATAATTCAATCACAGACATTAAAAGAGAAAGAAGAATTTAAGAACAAATTTTTGGCCAATACGAGTCATGAGCTGAGAACTCCTTTGAGCTCAATAATGGGTTTTGCTACCATATTGCAACGGACAGAATTAAATGTTAATCAACTGCATTACATAGATATAATAAAACAATCTGGAGAACAATTAAGAAATTTAATTGACGATATTCTAGACATTTCTAAAATTGAAATGGGAAGATTAAAAACCCAATCTAACCGCTTTGATTTTAATAAAATAATTGAATACTTACTCGATACTTACGCAGTAAAAAGTGAATCAAATAATATTTCTTTTAAAATCAAAAAAGATAAAAATATTCCTCAATTTTTAGTTGGAGATAAGATTCGTTTGACGCAAATACTTACAAACTTATTAGATAACGCCTTTAAATTTACTCATCAAGGTTCTATAGTATTAGATGTAAAATTACTAGAAAGAAAAAGTAAAAATCTTAAACTTGAATTTACAGTCGCAGATACAGGAATTGGCATACAAGAAGAAAAATTACAATCCATTTTTGACAGTTTTATCCAAACTCATGACATGAACGTATATGGTGGGACTGGATTAGGTTTGTCTATTGTAAAAAGTTTAATTCATTTAATGCATGGGACTATTCATGTTGAAAGCACATTAGACAAAGGTTCAACATTTAAATGTATTCTTACTTTTGAGTTTTCAGCCAATCAAAAGGAGGAAAATCCTATTGAAATTAAACCAAAAAAAATATCAGAAGGAAAAAAATATAATATATTAATAGCCGACGATCTGGATAGTAACCAATTGCTTCTCATGAAAATTTTAGCTGACTATGGTAAGTATTACGTTGATATAGTTGGCAATGGTGATCAAGTTATTGAGAGATTACATCAAAATAATTATGACCTTATTTTAATGGATCTTAAAATGCCTAAAATGGATGGTTATGAAACAACCAGATTCATAAGAAAATCTGTAATAGAAGAAATTAAGGATATCCCAATCATAGCTCTAACGGCAAATGTTTCTCCATTAGAAAAAGAAGTATGCCTAGGAATTGGAATGAATGATTATATAGCTAAACCTTTTGAAGAAAAAGAACTAATCCGGAAAATAAATAAACTATTAAACTAAAAATTTAATCTTATTTTTTTTAATTACTGGTTCATATTTTTTATTCCATATTTAAACCCATCCAGGTCAACTTCCTGCTTTACTAATTCCAAGGCTTTTTTAGTAATATACTTTGCGTTTACCGCATGAAATCCTAAACCAACACAAAACCTTCTTAATAGTTTAACCTGATTTTTTTGGCGAATTTTGTCTGCCCAAACCATTCTTGCCAAATCATATAATCTGTCTAATCGTTGGTCATAAGAATTTGGAGCATTAATAGGTTGCGAACTATAATCTTTTAAGATTTTTTTATAATCATCTTCACTAATATTTAGTATGTCCGCTAATCTGTCTAAAAACTTTTGTTCCCCTTTAGAGATTATATCATCATTCAATGCCATTCTAACAATTGATGCAAAATGATCCTTGTTTCTTTTTCTAAATTCTCTATCAAAAAGATCTGATATAGCCATAATTTTCTTTAATTTCTATTGAAACAAATATAACTTTATTAAACCTTTTTATCAATAATTGAATCAACAAAAATTCTATATTTGTGCAAAATAAATTTAGTTGAGTAAATCTTTGATCTCGCAAACTTATTTACAGTCTTTGCAACTGCAAAAACTGCAAAATTGTATTGCCCAAAATCAATCTAAAACACATTTAAAAGGGCTTGTAGGCTCATCCTTTTCCTTCGTGATTTCCAGCACTTTTTTACAGACTGAAAGTCCATTTTTACTCATTTTTAATGATAAAGAGGAAGCTGCATATTATTTAAATGATCTTGAACAACTATTAAATGATAAGGATGTTCTCTTTTATCCTGGCAGTTACCGAAGACCTTACCAAATTGAAGAAACTGATAATGCAAATGTACTGTTGCGTGCCGAAGTTTTAAACCGAATCAACTCACGTAAAAAACCCGCAATAATTGTCACCTATCCAGATGCTCTTTTTGAAAAGGTTGTCACCCGAAAAGAACTGGAGAAGAATACTTTAAAAGTTGCTGTAAACGATGAACTGTCGATCGATTTTATAAATGAAGTGTTGTTTGAATATCAATTTAAACGAGTTGATTTTGTTACGGAACCTGGTGAATTTTCGGTTCGTGGTGGTATTGTTGATGTGTTTTCTTTTTCTCATGATGAACCTTACAGAATAGAGTTTTTTGGAGATGAAATAGACAGCATTAGAACCTTTGATGTAGAAACGCAACTTTCAACAGATCAAATTAAAAGAATCAGCATTATTCCAAACGTTGAGAATAAGTTTTTAGATGAAAATCGAGAGAGCTTTTTAAATTATATAGCTTCTAAAACAGTTGTTTTTACAAAAAATTCGGAATTGTTCTTTTCAAGGATAGATTCATTATTCCAAAAAGCTGAAGAAGCATTTGAAACCTTATCAAAAGATATCAAACATGAAACACCTATTGAGTCTTTTTGTAATTCAGAATTACTAAAAAAACAACTATTAGACTTTACTTTAGTTGAGTTTGGTGCTTCTTCATATTTTCAAAAGAACGTCATTGCGAGTGAAACGAAGCAATCCTATTCATTGGATGAGATTGCCACGTCGCGAACTCCTAGCAATGACAAAATTGTCACCTTCAACACTACACCTCAACCAGCTTTTAACAAGCAATTCAATTTATTAATTGATAATCTTAATGCAAATCACGATAAAGGTTATACCAACTACATTGCCTGTGTAAGCGAACAACAAGCCAAACGTTTTCATGATATTTTTGAAGACTCACATCTTCACTTAAAACAATACAAAACCATTACACTATCCTTACATCAAGGGTTTATTGACCATGACCAGAAAATAATATGTTATACAGACCATCAGATATTTGAACGGTACCATAAGTTCAACCTTAAAAGTGGTTATGCTAAAAAACAAGCCATTACTTTAAAAGAACTTACAAATTTAGTTATTGGAGATTATGTAACACATATAGATCATGGTATAGGTAAATTTGGAGGATTACAAAAAATAGATGTAGAAGGTAAAAAGCAAGAAGCTATTAAATTGGTTTATGGTGAAAGAGATATTCTATACTTAAGTATTCACTCATTACACAAAATTACCAAATTCAATGGAAAAGATGGTAAGGCTCCAAAAATATATAAGTTAGGTAGCAAAGCTTGGAAAACCCTTAAGCAAAAAACGAAGTCCAGAGTAAAAGAAATTGCTTTTAACTTGATTAAACTCTATGCAAAACGAAAACTTCAAAAAGGTTTCCAATACAATCCAGATAGTTATTTACAATTAGAATTAGAATCATCATTTATTTATGAAGACACACCAGACCAAATCACTTCAACTGCCGATGTTAAAGCAGATATGGAAAATAAACAACCTATGGACAGACTTGTCTGTGGAGATGTTGGCTTTGGTAAAACTGAAGTAGCCATTCGTGCTGCTTTTAAAGCTGTTGATAATGGAAAGCAAGTGGCTGTTTTAGTTCCTACAACTATATTAGCATTTCAACACCATAGGACATTTACTGAAAGATTGAAAGATTTTCCCGTAACTGTAGATTATCTTAACCGTTTTAGAACAGTAAAAGAAAAAAGAGAAACCCTTGACAAACTTGAAAAAGGACATGTAGACATTATAATAGGAACACATCAATTAGTCAATAAGAATGTAAAATTTAAAGATTTAGGATTGCTTATAGTTGATGAAGAACAAAAATTTGGTGTAGCAGTCAAAGAAAAACTGAAAACCATAAAAGAAAACGTTGATGTGCTTACGCTTACAGCAACTCCCATTCCAAGAACCCTTCAGTTCAGTTTGATGGCAGCTCGAGATCTGTCAGTAATTACAACGCCTCCACCTAACAGTTATCCAATTGAAAGTCATGTGATCAGATTTAGCGAGGAAACCATAAGAGATGCCATTAGTTATGAAATTCAGCGTGGTGGACAGATCTTTTTTATCCATAACAGGATTGAAAATATCAAGGAAGTTGCAGGAATGATCCAACGATTGGTTCCTGATGCTAAAATGGGTATTGGTCATGGGCAAATGGAAGGTAAAAAACTAGAAACACTCATGTTGGCTTTTATGAATGGTGAATTTGATGTTTTAGTAAGTACAACAATTGTTGAAAGCGGTTTAGATGTTCCTAATGCCAACACTATTTTTATCAATAATGCCAATAATTTTGGATTAAGCGATCTACATCAAATGCGAGGTCGCGTTGGTCGAAGCAACAAAAAAGCATTCTGTTATTTCATTACTCCAGAATTTTCCGCGATGAC
>CAYTSL010000111.1:0-6410 GCA_964440415.1 uncultured Flavobacteriaceae bacterium | reverse complement strand
CAGCAGTGGATAAACCTAAAGATCCGAATGATCCCAATTATATTGCCGATGCAAATATCCATTTGGTTGCAGAAGTTTCCAATTCAAAGCCATATTTAAATCAGGCCATAATGGTTGTTTACAAACTTTATGTTTCGCCAAATACAGGAGTAAGCAATTGGAGAGAAATAGATAATCCTAGGTTCAATGATTTCTGGAGTCAAAACATTGATATAAAAGGGTTGAAGGTTGAAAACGGCACTTATAAAGGAGAGGATTACAGATATGTTGTTTTAAGAAGAACGGTACTCTATCCTCAAAAAATTGGTAAATTAAATATTGAACCTTTGAGTTTGGATATTACTGTTGATGTTCCTACTAACAGAAGAGATATTTTCGGAGGGCGATTAATGAAACAAGTGCATAAAACTGTATCTGCTGGAAATAGAACCATAAATGTAAGGCCTTTGCCTGAACAAGGAAAACCAATTGACTTTACAGGAGCTGTAGGAGATTTTGATTTTAAAGTTACTACATCGAAAACTGAACTGAATGCAACCGAATCTTTACAAGCCAGAGTTGAAGTTTCTGGAAGAGGTAATTTAAAACTCTTTGAGTTGCCTAAATTAACTGTTCCTAGTTCTTTAGAGGTCTATGAACCAGAAAAAGCAGATAAAATTAGAACCTCTATTAATGGGATGCAAGGGGAACGTGTTGAAAGCTATACAATAGTCCCGCAATTTAAAGGCAAATATCCAATCCCAAGTATTTCATTTTCTTACTTTGATACAAGCACGGAAAGTTATAGACGATTGTCTTCAGATGAGATTATTGTTGATGTACTTGAAGGACCTGCAAACAACGATAAATTTTCTCAAACTTCAGGAGGTGTTAATAAACAGCAAGTTATTGCTACCAATAACCAATTTGCTTATATAAAGACTAAAACTAAATTCATTTCAAAAAGGCCAGAATATTTCTTTAGATCAAAATTGTTTTGGAGTAGTCTAGTTTTACCATTGTTAGCCATTCCATTAGCCATAGGTTTTAGAAGAAAAAAAGCTATTAGAGATGCTGATTTTGCAGGGAACAGAATGAGGAGAGCCGATAAATTAGCCAAAAAATATTTAAGCGAGGCTAAAAAATCTTTAGGAAATAAAGAGGCGTTTTACGTTGCATTGGAAAAAGCACTGCATAATTATTTAAAGGCAAAACTTAGAATTGAAACGTCTGATTTAAGCAAAGACAAGATTACAGGATTGTTGAATGAAAAACGTGTAAAAGAAAATGTAATATCAGAGTTCTTAATATTATTGAAAAGCTGTGAATTAGCCAGATATACACCTTTTACAGATGTTGAAATGCAACTGGATTATGACAAGGCCGCTAAAACTATTTCAATAATTGACAAACAAATTAGATAATATGAGATCAGGGATTTACATACTATTATTTTTAATTAGTTGTTTTTTACCGGCTCAAAATGAAACGTTGTTTGAAGAAGGTAATACGTTTTATAATAATGGAAAATATAATGAAGCCATTGAAAAATATGTATCCATATTAAATAGTGATCAACATTCAGCAGAGGTATATTTTAATCTGGGGAATGCTCATTACAAATTAAATCATATTGCGCCAAGCATATATTATTATGAGATGGCTTTGCAGCTGGATCCAAAAGATAAGGAAGTTAAAAACAACTTGTCGTTTGCTGAAAACATGACCATTGATGCTATTGAAACAGTACCAGAAATAGGCATTTCCAGATTTACAAGAAAAGCTATTAATACTTTTAGCTTTGAAATTTGGGCATATCTGTCTGTATTTTTTATGATCCTGTTTGTGATATTATTCATGACTTATTATTTCACAGTAAGGACAAGTACCAAGCGTTTCTCCTTTGTTTCAAGTTTATCATCTATATTGTTATCTCTAGTATTGTTGGTTTTTGCGTTTAAAAAAGACTCAATAGACAAAAAGCACAATCCGGCAATTGTGTTTTCTCAAGAGTCTTTGGTTAGGACGGATCCAAATTTAAGTGGAGAGGAAGCTTTCCGATTGCATGAAGGAACAAAAGTTCAGGTATTAGATGCTGTAAATAATTGGACTGAAATATTACTTGTAGACGGGAAAAAGGGATGGATTGTAAGTGAAGACATTAAATTGTTGAAGAAATTTTAATTATTCTTTAACACTTCAATTTAAAGTAAAGTTTATATTTGCAGCAAACTACCGTGTAAAATGTTTAAAAAGTCAATATCAACTTTCTTTTTAATTTTGTTTATGGCACTTATTAGTGCGCCATCTATTATTCTGGCAATCGATGATTCTATTGATGTTTCAATCCTTTATGGTAGTGCTGAAGAGGAAGAAAAAGAAAGTGAAAAGAACAATACAATAGAATTGTTAGTTATAGAAAGTGATAAAAAAATAGAAGAATATTTATTTCTTACAAACGAAATCCAATTTGAATATAAGTTCACAACCTATCCAATTCCGCACCGGAATTTGATCTCACCACCACCCGATTTTTATAGTTAATCAAAATTCAAAATAAAAAGATTATTAACTATTTAATTTCATTTTAATGAAAAATTTATTTTCAAACATTCGAGGTGATGCCTTTGGAGGAATCACTGCTGGAATTGTTGCATTACCATTAGCATTAGCCTTTGGAGTGTCCTCTGGGTTAGGACCTACCGCTGGATTGTACGGAGCCATATTTATTAGTTTTTTTGCTGCACTTTTTGGTGGTACAAATACTCAAATATCTGGACCAACCGCACCTATGACAGCTGTAAGTATGGTTGTTATTGCTGGAATTATCGCAGCAAATGATGGTGATTTGAATAAAGCATTACCAGTAATTCTAACCGTTTTTTTATTAGCAGGTTTAATGCAAATTGGCTTGGGTGCTTTAGGTTTAGGGAAGTACATAAGGTATATTCCGTACCCTGTTGTATCTGGTTTTATGACAGCGATTGGAGTTATTATTTTACTTACCCAAGTGTTACCATCTTTAGGTTATTATCCAAAAGAGGATGCAGAGTTTGTAGAACAATTTAAACCACAAGCAGAAGAGCTTATTCTGGAAAACATTTTAAAAGAAGAAGCTGGCGAAGGAATTCTAGTTCTTGAAGACTTTAAAGAAACTATCGATAGAGCAGGAAAAATAACTCAAGGAGATATTTTGAAAGAATCACAAACTTTAGCTTCAAAAGATGCATCAGGAGCTTTAGGGGCTTTAAAAATAATTCCAAGAGCTTTACAAAACATTAATTGGTTAGAGTTAATACTGGCACTTGGAACAATTATTATAATATATGGCTTTAAACGGATTACAACTGTAGTCCCCAGCACATTAGTTGCATTAATTGTCATGTCTGGGATTGCGGTAGGTTTTGGGCTGAATTATAGACCTATTGAAGAAATACCAAGTGGTTTGCCTATTCCAAATTTAGAGATATTTACAGAATTTAACCTTGGTAGCTTAACACCTTATATATTCACAGCACTTACATTAGCATTATTAGGTGCTATAGATTCATTGTTAACTAGTGTAGTTGCAGATAATATGACCAAGACCAAGCATAAGCCAAATAAAGAATTAGTGGGTCAAGGGATTGGTAATAGTATTGCTGCCATATTTGGAGGTATTCCTGGAGCAGGTGCAACTATTCGTACTGTAGTAAATATTAATTCGGGAGGGAAAACAAAGCTATCTGGCATGATAGCCGGAATTATGCTCTTAATAATACTTTTGGGGTTAGGCCCTGTAGCATCAAAGATTCCGGCTGCAGTTTTAGCAGGTATATTAATTACAGTAGGTATTGGGGTTATGGATTATAAAGGTCTAAAAGCAATTCCAAGTTTACCAAAAGATATTAGTTTTGGACCATTAAAATTAAGTTCAGAAGTATTGATAATGCTTATTGTTCTGGGATTATCTACTTTCTGGAATTTGGTATATGCGGTTGGTATTGGTCTGGTAATAGCATCTCTAATGTTTATGAAAAAAATTGGAGATCTTACTGCAGAGAGATCAGATGTGAAAACTTTAAAAGAAGAAGCTTGGTCTGATGAGATTGGTTTTCCTAAAAACTTAAAAGAAGAGGTATTTATAAAACATCTTAAAGGCCCATTGTTTTTTGGCTCTACTAGCGATTTTCAAGTTTTATCAAAGCAAATACCAGAAACGGCATCAACAGTAATTATGAGGCTAGGACGTATGCAATATATGGATCAGTCTGGATTATATGCAATGGAGGATATGTTACAGGATTTAAAAAAGAATAATGTTGAAGTTTTATTTGTGGGATTGCTTAATCAACCAAGATATATGATGGAACGAATAGATATAATACCAGACTTTATTCCAGAAGAGCATATTTTTGATGCATTTAAAGAGTGTGTCAATTGGATTAAACAAAATATTAAAGACAAACATTAGAAATTATGAAAACTAGAAATAAAGCAATTTCAAAAGAAATACAAAGTGATTTTACACCTTCAGGAGTTTTAAACGATCTGTTAGAAGGTAATAAACGATTTATAAACGATATTACTCAAAGTGTTGATAATTCTGCCTTGATTGACCAAACTACAGGTGGTCAGTTCCCAAAGGCTGTTATTTTATCTTGTATCGATTCTCGTGTTCCTGTTGAAACTATTTTCGACCAGGCTATTGGAGATGTATTTGTAGCAAGAGTAGCAGGAAACTTTGAAAATACAGATATTCTTGGAAGTTTAGAATATTCATGTAAAGTTGCTGGGAGCAAATTAGTCTTGGTTCTCGGTCATGAGAGCTGTGGAGCAGTAAAAGCTGCATGTGATGGTGTTGAATTAGGGAATATAACTTCAATGTTAAATAATATTTTGCCAGCTGTAAAGCAATCGGCTGATGAAGTTGATGGAGAGTTGAACTCTTCAAACAAGGAATTTGTGACTAAAACAATAGAAAACAATGTAATGTTAACTATGGATCGTATTCGTGAAAAGAGCCCAATTCTAAAAGAAATGGAAGACAATGGAGACATTAAAATTGTTGGAGGTGTTTATAGCTTACACAAAGGAAAAGTTGAGATGTTATAATAAAAAAAGGCCACTCTAGAGTGGCCTTTTTTATGCTTCAATTTTAGTTGAATTATCGTCTTCATCTTCCGCTTTAATAATACTCGGTAATATCATCGGAGCCAATGATTTTATTGGTTTGTAAAGTATCGATTCTTCTAAATCCGCTTTATCTACAAACAGAATAGTTTTATTCATTTTATCAAAAACTATCAGTAGCACACTCAATATCAATCCAATTTTAAGCGCTCCAAAAACTCCACCCAGAAGTTTATTGATAATTCCCAAAGCTGCGAAATCAGCTATTTTTGTCAATGCTTTACCCGCCAAACTTATTGCTAACACTATAATTACGAAGGTTACGGCAAATGCAGTAATATTAATGGTCTTTTCACTCCAGTCAAATCTGCCTTGCAAAAGATCAGCAGCAAAATCACTAAAGTGTATAGCCCCATAAACACCAGCAACCAAAGCTACAAGCGAAGCGACTTCAACAAAAAGTCCTTTCATAAAACCACGAACCAAACCAAAAAGCAATAAGGCACCAAGAATAATATCTAAAACACTCATAATTATTAATATTTCTGTAAATATAAATTAACTTTGTCACTTAATAACGATAGGTTTTGCTAGTTTAATATGTCAAGAGATGAACAATTAAAGGAACGTTGGGATTTGGTAGTTGAAAAACTTTCCAACCAATTTGCTGATGGTGATACTATGGATCTGGATGCTATTATTTATTTAATAGGAATACAGGAGCTGGGACAAATTCATCGTGATTTCAAAAAAGATCAAAAACTGGACCTCATGCATATAGCAATTTGTAAATTGTTACTTCCTTATGGTTTTTATGAGTTTGATTTTGTAGATGATGAGGGTTGGCCTCATTATAACGTAAGAGAAGAATTACCAAGTTTAAAGGCAGGTGAACAAAGTGTTTTAATGAAAGAAGCCATTGTAAACTATTTTGTAGAAACCAATTATATAGAATAAGAATTATTAAATTTGCATTCATTTTGAAGCTATATCATGATAGATAAGATAAAAGAACTTATAGCAGAAGCAGAAAATTTTAAAGCACAGTCTAAAGATGAGGTTGAAGCTTTTCGTATAAAATATTTAGGTAAAAAAGGATTACTTAATGAGTACTTTGCGGAGTTTAAAAATGTTGCTAACGACCAGAAAAAGGAATTTGGTCAAACCATAAATAAGCTTAAAAAAACGGCTGAAGATAAAGTCAATGCTTTAAAAGCAGAACTTGAAAGCAAAGAAGAAGTAAAAGGTGTTTATGGCGATTTATCTCGTCCTGGAGAACCTATAGAAATTGGTGCTCGTCATCCTATTTCGATAGTAAA
>CAYTSL010000110.1:0-6447 GCA_964440415.1 uncultured Flavobacteriaceae bacterium | reverse complement strand
TATTAGATCTTTGAATTTTATTATATTTTTATTAGCGAGATCTTTTGCTTGTTTCAATAATCCTTTTGATAAAAAAGCCCTTCCTGATTCGGCATGATTAACAAGAATGACCTCATAGTTCAAGGCTCTTAAAAGTTCAATTGCATCTACTCCAATTTCAGTATCTAAATAGTTGGTAAACTCGTCATTAAATAAATATACTTTTTTAATATGTTTATTATTAACCTCCTGTATTACAATATTTTGATATAACTTACTTAAACTTTTATTTGAAACTAATGGAAGACTTCTTTCCTTTGCAATTCCAAACATTTTCTTAATTAAATTGGACGTTGTTCTATTGGTAAAAAAGAAATTGGCAATATTAGAAACCTTACTCCCCAGTTCATTCAATTTGTTATTATAAGCGAAAAGTTTAGTTCTTAATGTAACTCCGTTCGCCTTCTGATATTGATACAGAAATTCAGCTTTTAAAGCAGCCACGTCTACACTGCTCGGGCATTCACTGGAACAAGCTTTACAACTCAAACACAGATCAAAAACTTCCTTCAATTCTTTATGATCGAACTTGTTGGCTTTATCAGAATTTGTTAAAAATTCCCTTAAAGCATTGGCTCTTGCCCTAGTAGAATCCTTTTCATTTCTTGTAGCTCTGTAACTTGGACACATAGTTCCACCAAACTCAGGCAATTTTCTACAATCTCCTGATCCATTACACTTTTCAGCCTCTCTTAAGATTCCGAGAGAGGAAGAGAAATCCATGAGAGTATTAATCTCTGGTTCTTTTCTGTCAGATTCATATCGAAAAGATTCATCCATTTTATAGGAATCTACTATTTTGCCCGGATTAAATATATTGTCCGGATCAAATGAATTTTTAATTCGCTTTAATATATTATAATTGGCTTCTCCAATCATAAATTGAATAAATTCAGATCGCACAATGCCATCTCCATGTTCACCACTAAAAGAGCCGTTATATTTTTTAACCAAATTTGCTACATCAGTGGTTATTTTTCTAAAGAGATCTGCGTCTTCAGCCTTTTTTAAGTCTAAAATTGGACGCAAATGAATCTCTCCTGCCCCAGCATGAGCATAATACACAGCATTTTGGTCATACGTTTTCATTAATGCTGTAAACTCATTTATATATTCTGATAGATCCTCCAAAGTAACTGCTGTATCCTCAATACAAGCGACTGCTTTTTTATCTCCTATAATATTTCCCAATAGACCAAGTCCTGCTTTTCTGAGTTCTAATGCCTTATTAATGTCATTGTCTTTTAGAATTGGGTTTGCATAACTTAAACCACTTGTCTCAATAGTATTCAATACATCATTTGCCAACTTTTCTACCTTTATTTGAGATTCCGCCTTTACCTCGCACATTAGTATAGCTTGTGGATCACCGACTATAAACTGTCTATTTTGTAATTGAGTTTTGTTTTGTTTAGTACAATCTAAAATGGTCTTATCCATCATTTCACAGGTGTACAGATCATGTCGCATAATAGGTTTTACAGCTTTCATACAATTTTCAATGCTACTAAAATGCGCTGCTATCATAATACTTTTTCTAGGCGGTAATTTGTCCAGTTTTAAAGTGATCTCTGTTGTAAAGGCCAGAGTTCCTTCACTTCCTGACAGTAGATTACACATATTGAATTTCTTAGAAGAGTTAGAAAACACTTCAGACTTAATCAATTCATCTATAGCATAACCTGTATTGCGTCTGTGTATATCTGCTTTGGGAAAATTTTCAATAATTCTTTTCTGAACAGTATCGTCGTGTAGCTCTTCATATACTTTTTTATATATAGCCCCTTCTAAAGAATTCAATTTAGTCTTGGAATGAAATTCTTCAGAAGAAATTTTTCCAAAAACGGCTTCAGTTCCATCGCTTAGGATTGTTTTAAGTTCTAAGACCTTATCTCGAGTAACTCCAAATTGAATGGATGTTGTACCTGATGAGTTATTACCAACCATCCCTCCCATCATGCATCTGTTGGATGTTGATGTATTGGGACCAAAGAACAGACCAAATGGCTCCAAGTAATTATTCAATTCATCCCTTATAACTCCTGGCTGAAGCGTAACGGTCTGTTTATCCTTATCGAAACTAAGTGTCTTGGTAAAGTGTTTAGAAACATCAACCACAATACCATCACCAACGCATTGTCCCGCTAACGAGGTTCCTGCTGTTCTTGGTATTAAGGAAGTTTTATTATCCCTTGCAAATTGAATAAGCAACTTAATGTCTTCGTCAGTTTTAGGAAAAGCTACTGCCAGTGGAATTTTTCTATAAACTGAAGCGTCTGTAGCATATATTGCCTTTGTAAGATTGTCGAATTCCAACTCACCAGATAATCTGGATTTTAATGCATTAAGGCTATTGTTAATTTCTTTGTTCATAGATATTCGACAGAAACCCTCAAATTCAAATTTAAGGATACTAAATTTACCATTTGTAAACCAATATATACAAAAGAATGACGTTAATAGTTAACTCAATTAAAAAAATTAATTAATCCAAAATAAACTAAAAACTTATGAAAAAAATATTTTTATCTATCCTGGCCACTGCAGGTCTTATTATTTCGATGAATGCACAAAATATATCAGATAATGCTATTGGATTGCGTTTAGGCGATAGTGACGGATTTGGTGCTCAAATTTCGTATCAGCGATCGTTAGGTGATAATAATCGCTTAGAAATTGATTTAGGTTGGGACGATAATGGAAACGCAGATGGGTTCAAATTAGCAGGTTTGTATCAGTGGATTTGGCAACTTGATGGCAATTTTAATTGGTATGCAGGAGTTGGTGGTGGTGTAGGTTCTTATTCTATAGATCTACCAAGTAATCAAGATGATACTGATACCTTTTTATTTGCAGCAGGCAATGTTGGGATTGAATATGATTTTGATATTCCACTTTTAATTTCTTTAGACTTTAGACCAGAAATTGGTTTTGGTGACGATATATATGATAACGATGATCTAGATTTTGATATAGGTTTAGGATTGAGATATCAGTTTTAACGAATTAATTCACCGTATGTAGAAAACACCTTTTATAAGGTGTTTTTTTTATTTAGCTTTATCGAATGAGTCAAATTAAACCTTTGGTTATTATGGCTGCTGGATTAGGATCACGATTTGGCAGCTTAAAACAAGTTCAGGCTATAAACCCTCAAGGCTATTCAATAATGGATTATTCTATTCACGATGCCATTGAAGCTGGATTTAACAGGATTATAATCATTATTCGTAAAAATATAATCAATCAATTTGAGTCCAGGTATAACAACAAATTTCCAAAGCATGTAACTTTCGAATTTGTCACGCAGGATACCCAAAACATTCCGAAACCTTATAAATCAAATAGAGAAAAACCATGGGGAACAGGTCATGCACTTTTAATTTTAAAGCCTTTTGTCAAAAATAAATTTGCACTTATAAACGCAGATGATCTCTACGGGAAAGAGGCTTTTAAACTCATGCATGATGCATTATACTTAAAAAAATCTGGTAGAAACTATTTTATAGGTTACCATTTAGGTAACACCGTTTCAGAAAATGGTGCAGTGTCAAGAGGTGAGTGCTTATTGAACAAAAAAAAAATACTAATAAATATTAAGGAGCGAGTAGCGATCACTAAACTCAATAGCGGTTTAATAGTGTATCGAGATGCTAATAAAAATCAAGTTAAACTAGATCCAGACACCATGGTTTCTATGAATTTCTGGGGATTCTCACCTGATATCTTTAATGTTGCCGAACGATTATTCAAGAAATTTTTAAGGAAATATAGCCAAGATAATCATGAAGAATTCTTGCTTCCACATTTGGTAGATCACATGATTAAGAATGATATCAAGGATTTTGAAATGCTGGATACCAAGGCGCATTGGCTGGGAATTACCTATAAAAAGGATCTTAAAACAGTATCGTCCAAACTTACCAGGCTAACTGAAGAAGGTGTATATCCTGAAAGCCTTTGGTAGTATGAAAAACATACATCAAATAGCTCATCAATTTAATATAGATTCTGAAGTCGAGAGTGTTTCTGAACTAAATTCTGGTTTCATCAACGATACTCTATTGGTTACGGCAGATTCTGGCAGTCAATATGTACTTCAAAGAATCAACACTGTGGTTTTTAAGGATGTTGAAAATGTTATAGCGAATAAAGTATTGATAAGCGAGCATCTGTATAATTCCAAATCAAAATATCAAGCGGTTAGGTTTATAAAAACACATGATGGAATTCCATATTTTAAGGATAAAAATTCAGACTACTGGAATTTAATGACCTTTGTGCCAAATTCGGTAACTCATGATGTAGCTACCAACAGCCAATTAGTTGAAGAAGCCGGCAAATTGTATGGTGATTTTATTATACAAGCTGCTGATCTAGATATGGATAATTTGGTTGTGACGCTTCCTGACTTTCATAGTATTCCTTTGCGTTATCATCAGTTTGATGAAGCTCTAAAAAATGCAAAAGAAGAAACCAAGCTAAAGGCTAAAGTTGATATTGAATTCGTCATCAAGTGTAGAAAAGAAATGCATGAATTGTCAGAATTAAAATTCCAAAATAAATTCCCAATTCGAGTGACTCATAATGACGCAAAATTAGGAAATATTCTATTTGATGAAAATGATAAAGGTCTTGCAGTTATTGACCTAGATACGGTAATGCCAGGGATTGTAGCCTTTGATTTTGGCGATTCAATTCGTTCTATTTGTACTACCACTGCTGAAGATGATACAAATCTTGAAGCCACAAAAATTAATTTAGAATTTTACGAAGCCTTTTGTAAAGGATTTGCAGCAACCACAAAGCATATTTTAACATCAAACGAGATAAAATATTTGCCATTGGGTGCCAAAACTATCACATTTATTATGGGTTTACGCATATTAACAGATTATTTAAATAATAACGTCTATTATAAAGTAGATTATGAAACTCATAATTTAGTTAGAGCTAAAAACCAGTTTAAACTGGTTAAAAGTATTCAAGAAAACTATCAGACCATGCAGCAGATAACTGAAAAAACATTTAAATAATATCTCGTAACACCTCTGCTTTTCTAGGTTCTTCCCATGTACCTCCAGTGAAATCTGGAATATTAATACTTGTACTATTGTTAGCCACAGATATTTCAGATAGTGGAGTTACGGCACTCCATAAAACGCTATCATACAAATTAATATCTAAAGGCAAGCCTTCATTCAAGCAACGAATAAGCCTATATATCATCACGAAATCCATTCCTCCATGTCCAACAGCATTGGCATCTATCTGCTCCCGTAATTTCTTCCATAATGGATGATCGTAACGCTCTCTGTAATCTTTGTATTTGCCTTCTTTTAACCAACTGTGTCCCCATTGTAACTCCTCTTGTCCAACATAAAGTTTGGATGGATACCCTTGATGAACCGCTTTTGTTCCAGTAACCGTATTCAATCTGGAATATGGACGACCTGTATGCACATCAAACTGAAGCATGATGCTCCTACCCTTTTTAGTACGTATTAAGGTTGTATTCATATCGCCACAGGCAAACTCCGTAGTTCTGAAACCTTCTTTTTCTGCTCCATAGCTCAAACTTTGTTCGCGAGAGCTCATACTTACCAAATGGTCATAATTATCACCTCTGCCAATATCCATATAAAAGCTAACAGGACCTAAACCATGTCCAGCATATAAATTACCATTCCTGGTCTCATGGTGCTTAATTCTCCACTGATCTTCATAATAGGTTTCATGCATCATATGCTTGCGTAGGTCATGAATATAAGCACCTTCGGCATGGTTTATGTCACCAAACACACCTTTATCAATCATATTTAAAACCCAAAGCTCCTCACCATTAAAGCAGCAGTTTTCCATATACATGCAATGCTTTTGAGTACGCTCTGCAACTTCAATAAGTCTCCAGCAATCTTCTAATGTCATTGCCATAGGTTGCTCACAGGCGACATTCTTGCCTTGCTCCATTCCGTAAATAGACATTTCGGTATGATACTCCCAAGGTGTTGCAATAATAAGGAGATCTATATCATCACGTTCAGCAACCTTTTTCCATTCGTTCTCACTACCAAAATAAAGTTGAGCTCCTTTTTGTTGAATAGTTTTTAGGTATTCATTGTTTTTATTGAGCTTATCCTCTTTTAAGTCAGACAATGCCACAATTTCTGCGTGATTGTTTTTAATAAGATATTCAAACATTTGTATAAGTACACTTCCACGATTTCCCATGCCAATCATACCTACTTTAACTTTACTAATAGGTTCAGTCGTTAAATTGAGTGCAGTACCAGCAGCTTTATTAGCTAATAGGAAATCGTTTACTTGGTCCTTATGTATAGCGTCTTGCGATTTACAACCAATTACTGATGGCGCTAAACCTAAAAATAAACCTGCTCGTGCTGTTAA
>CAYTSL010000109.1:0-6459 GCA_964440415.1 uncultured Flavobacteriaceae bacterium | reverse complement strand
AAAATGAAGTACATATTTTTTCTTGTATTTACTCAATTAATTGTTTTTCATTCATTTTCTCAGAATAACATTAATGATAAAGCCTCAATTTATTATTTGATAAGACATGCTGAAAAGGATCGTTCCAATTCCAATAATAAAGATCCTCATTTAACAGAAAAAGGATTAATACGAGCTAAAAATTGGGCCAAGACTTTAAAACATGTTCAATTTGATGTAGTTTACTCCACAAATTATAATAGAACAAAAGAAACGGCTCAACCTATTGCAGATGCTCAGCAATTGGAAATAACATATTACGATCCCAGAAGAATTAACTTAAAACACTTTTTAAAAGATACAAGAGGTAAAACAGTGTTTGTAGTTGGGCACAGTAATACAATTCCTAATTTAGTTAATTCGCTAATAGATAAGAAGAAATACAATTCAATCGAAGATACTAATAATTCCAATTTGTACATAGTAATTAAACAATATGATTATATAGTTGACCAAATTTTAGTAGTTGATTAGTAACGGTTTACCGAATTTTTTTGTATCTTTTATCCGTTAGGCGAGTATTAATACGATTCATCTATTTTTTTGTTTGGCATGGTATGTGGTTCTATATCTTTGGGGTAAACGCCCTCAAAATCATGAAAAAACTAATTATATTCTCGGCACTTATCTTCTCTTCAATTTTGTTGAACGCACAAGAAAATTGGATTCGTTTTAAAGACTATCCAACAGATTTAGCAATAAATATAGAAGAAGATTCAAATATTCAAGATACTCCTTTTGTATTCATTAATAGGGAAGATCAAGCATTTAACTATGTAATTCCAGTTAAATTAGAATCTGAAACTTATGAAAGTATTTCAAACATGGACATTAAATTTACTAGTGTTGCGGCTTCTTATGATACAAAAGACAGGTTAATGATCTATCTACGAGGTAAAATTGATATGTCATGTTGTTACCCTTCTCCTATTACATTAGAATTTTACGATAGTAAAAGTAATCTAGTTCAAATTGCAAAAACAGACAAATCAGGTAACTTTAAAATCAAAAGTATTAATGGCAATATGATTGAGATTAGTAAAGGAAGAGTAAAATTCAACTTTTCTAAAGTAATGACCTTTGATGGAAATGCTGATATAAGAAACGCTAATGTTGTTGTTTATAAGAAACTAATTGATGAGCAATTCGAATCTACTCAAAAAGCAACTGTTTTAAATACACAAAGATAATTCGCTATAAAACTTTAAGTACTTGTATTGATGGGTCTATTTTTTAGTATATTTTTGTAATAATCCATTTTCAAATACAATGAAAAAATTAATAACTCTTATAATTACAGTTGGTTTTTTCTCCATATCATTTGGCCAAACAAAAAAAGAATACCAAGACCCAGCTTATTGGATTGATTTAGAACTTAAAAAGGAAGGGATTCCTGTTAAGTTAACTTCTATAAACGGAGAAACTAACTATTTTAAGGCTCCTGTTAAACTTCTCCCTAAAAACACAAATAGACTCCTACCTTTAAAAATATCAGTTGATACAATTAAATACGAAGCCATAAATAAAGGCAAGGAAATAGTGCACTTGGTTGGTAAGGTTGATCTTTCTTGTTGTAGAAATAGACCGGTAAATATGGAGTTTTTTGATAAGGATGGTAATTTTATTCAATTTGCAAGAACAGATAATTACGGGAATTTTAAACTACAATCCATCAATGGTAATATTCTGGAAATTAAGAACAAAAAGATAAAGTTTAACTTTAAAAAACTTAAAACCATTGATGTTAATTTGGATGAACGCTTTGCTACTTTGGAGCGAAATAATATATTGAGCTCTAATAAAATCAATAGATTAAGGAAAAAGGAAAAGTTAAGGGTTCAAGATTAATCTTCGTATAAAAAATGAGACATAAGTCTTATTCAACAGTAAGATTTTCAAGTTCAATTTTTGAAACCAATTCTAGGTTATTTTCTTCAAATAATACATCTATTTCCAATAGATTTGAATTTTTAATCTTCGGTTTAAAATTATTATAATCTACAAATCGAATTCCATTTAAAAATCGTTCATTAAAGGCTTCTCTAAATCTTATACCTCCACCATTCACATGAAAATCATAGGCTAAATAATCCAATTTATGATCTTCCTTACCTATCCAATATATAAATACATCCTCAAAGTCAGCTCCTCCTCCAATTTCTTCGAAGGTCACTTTTATCTTATGATATTCTTTCCCTTTTAAATTTTTCAATCCAAGATATTGAGAATTTACAGCTGGATCGTCTAATCCATAAGGAAGGACGGAAAAATAATGAACAGAATTTACAGAATTTGAATATTTAGCCGCTATAGAACCAGAAATAATTTGTAATTCATCATTAATAAATCTTTGAAATCCTGAATTAGAAAGTTGGTCTGAAATGGTACGAGTTGAATCAATAAAATTTCTTTCCAATTTAAATGAACCATTGTTTCTAATTGCCTTGTAATTCCTGTCTCTAAATTGAAATGAAATGGTAGAATTCTTTATACTATCTCCGCCCAAAACCTGAATTGACTTTTTTAAAATTGTTTCAGCAATATTTTTATTGGATTTCTTTTGTTCACAAGCTCCTAATACCAAGCCAATAATGAAACTATAAAACAAAATTCGAATTGTCTTCATATAACTCATAGGTCGTAAAGCTACTTAATACTTAACAATAATATTAAATTAGGGTTAAATTATTACCTTTGGCCGAATGCAAAAAAATATTAACATACAAAATAAAAAGGCTCGATTTGAGTATGAATTACTTGAAAAATATACTGCTGGAATTGTGTTAACTGGAACTGAAATTAAATCCATAAGAAATAGTAAAGCTTCTATTTCCGAAAGCTTTTGTGAATTTAATGAAAAGAGAGAGTTATTTGTTGTTAATATGTACATTGAAGAATACCTGTTTGGATCTCACTATAACCATAAACCCAGAGCAGAAAGAAAATTGTTATTAAACAAAAGAGAACTTAAAAAACTTAATAAGGAAGTAAAGAATTCTGGTTTAACAATTGTCCCATTAAAGCTATTTATAAATGATAAAGGATTGGCGAAGTTAATTATTGCTTTAGCTAAAGGAAAAAAGATTTATGACAAACGAGAAACAATAAAGGATAGAGATAATAAACGAAATCTGGACCGAATCAAGAAAAATTTTAAATAATTTTAAACGGATCGCAGAAGTTAAAACTGCAATTATTCCTATGTTTGACCGTTTACAAACTAACCTTAAATAGAATTAATGAAGTTTTACATTTTTTCGTTTCTTTTTTTATTATTCACAATCCCATCTCTCTCTCAGATAAAAGGAACGATTAAAAACGATAAAAACAATCCTCTACCCTTTGTTAACATCTATATTGAAAACACCTATAAAGGAACTACCAGCAATAATGAAGGTGATTATGAACTAAATATTTCTCTACCAAAAACCTATACCATTGTATTCCAATATTTAGGGTATAAAACCATTAAAAAAACCATTGAGGTCAAATCTCTTCCAACGGTCTTGAATGTAAACTTAGAAGAAGAAACTGTTGCTCTAAATGAAGTAGTAATTACAACGCAAGATAATCCTGCAAATAAAATTATAAGGAAAGCCATAGAGAATAGAAAGCCAAACTTGTCCAAATATGATGCCTTTAAAGCAGATTTTTATTCTCGTGGTTTAATACGAATAAAAAATGCACCTGAAAAAATTCTTGGTCGAGATATTGGAGATCTAGGAGGAGGATTAGATTCTACTAGAAGTGGAATAATTTATTTGTCTGAAACCATTTCAAAAATTGAATATAAAAAACCGAAAAAACTAAAGGAGAAAATTATAGCTTCAAAAGTTAGTGGAGATGATAATGGCTTTAGCTTCAATAATGCCAATGATGTAAATTTTAATTTCTATAAAAATACAATAGAAATTGAAAATCAGATTATTTCCCCTATTTCAGACTATGCATTCAATTACTACAAGTACAAACTTGAAGGTGAATTTTATGATGATAACGGAAATTTGATAAACAAAATAAAGGTAATTCCCAGACGTGACAATGACAGAATATTTTCTGGATATGTTTATATTGTTGAGGATCAATGGTCGTTATATGCTTTAGAATTAGTTGTAACAGGCAAGCAAGCACAGATTCCGGCAGCTGATTCTATTCGGTTAAAACAATCCTTTTCATATTCTAAAACCGATAAATTATGGGCGCTCATTTCACAGAGTATCGATTTTAATTACAGCATATTAGGAATTAAAGGCGATGGAAGATTTACTGCTAATTATAGCAATTATAATTTCAATCCAAATTTTAACAAAAAATCATTTACGCCAGAATTGTTGGCCTTTGAAGAGGAAGCAAATAAAAAGGATTCAACATACTGGAAGAATTTGAGACCTGTTCCTTTATCAACTGAAGAAATATCAGATTATCTTAAAAAAGATAGCATTCAAATTGTAAGAAAATCTAAAAAGTATCTGGACTCAGTTGATGCAAAAAGAAATAAATTCAAACTACACTATTTATTTATGGGATACAATTACACAAAATCCTATAAAGATTGGAATATAGGCATAAGTGCACCACTATTGACCTTCACTTATAATACAGTTCAAGGACATAACGGAAATGTAAATTTCAATTTTAGGAAGAATTTTGATGAATACAGAAGATACCTTGACATTAGTGTAAAAAATAGCTATGGTTTATCTGATAAAAGGTATAGGATTAACGGAAGCATTAGGTATAAATTCAATAATATAGCCAAACCTTTTATATCCGCATCAGGAGGAAGTACAATTGAACAATTTAACAGTTCAGAACCCATTTCAAAACGAATTAATGCCTTTAGTACCTTGTTCTTTGAAGATAATTATATGAAGTTATATGATAAGACTTATGGCCAACTAGGTTATGAGGAAGAATTGTTTAATGGATTCCGATTTTATTCCAATATAAGTCTTGAACGACGCAAACCTTTATTTAATAATTCTAACTGGTCAGTAATAGATGAACCAGATGATTTTTTAACAAGTAACAATCCGCTAGATGAGACAGCTTTTGGAATTGCTCCCTTTGAAACTCATAATATTTTTAAGTTAAGCATAACCGGTAGAATACGATTTGGACAGACCTATTTTAGTTATCCTGGAAGTAAAGCAACTATAGTTAATAATAAGTTCCCTACATTATTTTTATCTTATAAAAAAGGTTTTGGGTCTTCTATAAAAGACTATCATTTTAATCACATTCAAGCTAGGTTAACACAAAATTTTGACATTACTAATAAAGGAGAATTTGAATATAATTTTAAAATAGGCAAATTTTTTAATTCAGATAATGCTGCGTTTATGGATTACCATCACTTCAATGGAAACCAGACTCATGTTGGCGAAAGTAACTACTTAAACAAGTTCAACAATTTAGCATATTACACCATGAGTACAAATGATAAGTATGCAGAATTCCATACTGAACATGATTTTAAAGGATATATTTTAAATAAAATCCCATTATTAAATAAATTGAATTTTAATTTGGTTATTGGAGCACATGCTTTGTCAACAGTGAATCACAAGCCATATCAGGAGTATACAATTGGTTTAAAGAATATAGGTTGGGGAAAATTCAGGATTTTGAGATTTGATTATTTGAGGTCCTACCAAAGTGGTTTTTTAAATGACGTTCTTATATTTGGCGTAAGTTTGTAATGTGTAAAAAATAACTAAATTATAATAATGAAGAAAAAAATAATATTATTAATTTTTTTGGCAAGTATCTCTCTTAATTATGCTCAAAATAATTCTGAAGAAAACTTTGCTGAAAAGGTTCAGTCCATAGACAGTAGCATTAAAACATTATATTCAATTATTTCTGGAGAGAAAGATTTAGATAGAAATTGGGATCTTTTTAAATATTTATTTAAAGACGATGCTGAAATAACTCTAAATATTAAAAATGCAGAAGACCAGAAAATCAAATATTATTTGACTGTAGATGAATATATAAACTCTTATGGGAAATGGCTGGTCAGCAATGGCTTTTTTACAAAGGAAGTAGATAGAACTATTAGTACATTCCAACATTTAAATCATGTTTCAAGTACTTATGAGTATAATAATTTTGACAATAATGGCAGTTTTACAAGTGTAAATAGTATTAATTTACTTAAAGAAAACAATCGTTGGTATATATCAAATCTTAAATGGAATCAAGAATTTAATGATTTACAAATTATAAAAGAGTATTTGCCAATTTCTGAAGATTGATTAGCAATTATTTGATTAAAATTCTTTTGAAACACTAATTCTTATCTTCTAAAAGAGGAACAAACCTAAACGATCCATGATCGTGTTTTTCAAATTCCTTCTCTCCTTTTCTTACGTATAGGGTCATTGTCTGAACATCATCTCCAACAGGAATAACCAA
>CAYTSL010000108.1:5392-6493 GCA_964440415.1 uncultured Flavobacteriaceae bacterium | reverse complement strand
ATTCATATTCCGTTTTGCAAACAAGCATGTTACTATTGCAATTTCCATTTTTCGACCTCTTTAAAGAGAAAGGATGATATGTTGTCCGCTTTCAAGATAGAATTGATTTTAAGAAAAAATGAATTAAAGGATCAAACTATTGAAACAATTTATTTTGGAGGTGGCACACCGAGTTTGTTGGATGTTGAAGAAATTGAATGGTTGGTTGCTCTTATTAAACTTGACTATCAGGTTTCTGATAATCCAGAGATTACATTAGAAGCTAATCCGGATGATTTGACCAAAGAAAAGATCCTGGAACTATCAAAAAGTTCAATTAACCGGTTAAGTATAGGTATTCAATCCTTTTTTGAAGACGATTTAAAAAGCATGAATCGTGCACATTCAGCTAAAGAATCTAAAGAATGTCTGGAAATCGCTATAAAGCATTTTGATAATATTACCATTGATCTTATATACGGAATTCCTAATATGAGTCTGGAAAAATGGAACGAAAACCTTCAAATAGCTTTTAATTTTGGAATCAACCACATTTCCAGTTACGCCTTAACAGTAGAACCTAAAACGGCTTTAGATACGTTTATTAAAAGAGGAACCTATCCTCCAATTGACGAAGCTTTGGCTCTTCAACATTTTAATCATTTAGTAGAAGAAACAAAAAAACAAGGCTTGGTGCAATATGAGATTTCAAACTTCGGAAAGCCTAATTACTTCTCAAAGCACAATACAAGCTATTGGCAAGGAAAACACTACTTGGGTATTGGTCCTTCCGCGCATTCATTTAATGGAGAGCAGCGTAGTTGGAATGTTTCAAACAACACAAAATATATAAAAGGCATTAGCGAAAATAAATTACCTCTGGAAACAGAAAAGTTATCGCAAAACGATCGTTTTAACGAATGTATTATGACAGGGTTACGAACTATGTGGGGAGTTTCTTTAATTAAAATTGAAGTTGAGTTTGGAGAAAAATATAAGGCCCAATTATTAAAAACTGCCCAAAAGTTTATTGATGAGGGTTTACTAATAAATGAAAATCAAATTCTGAAAGCTAGTCAAAAAGGAAAATTTTTAGCTGATGGAATTGCTTCAGAATTGTTT
>CAYTSL010000108.1:0-5292 GCA_964440415.1 uncultured Flavobacteriaceae bacterium | reverse complement strand
GCATCAATAAAACTAAACAGTAAAAACTATCAGTTCGATTTAACTAAGCCTATCGATTTATCCATTCCATTACAAGCATCAAAATCTAATGTGAATGCCTGGTACATTAACGAGCCTAAAATAGTACCAGAGGAATTTGAAGGTTTTACTGCCGCTGTATCTAAAGGCGCATCCATAAATTTCAACAATATCTTTTTTAATCCGCATGGTCATGGTACTCATACAGAATGTGCTGGACATATCACTGAAAAAGTGCACTCTGTTAACAAGAATTTAAAACAGTTTTTCTTTTTAGCAGAACTTGTGACTATTGCTCCTACAAAGCTAAATGATGATTTTGTGATCTCCAAAAAACAGTTACAATTTGCTCTTGGAAACAAAAAAAGAGATGCCCTAGTTATTAGAACTCTACCAAATACCAGAGAGAAATTATCGATGCAATACTCTTTTACAAATCCTCCCTATTTGTTGGAAGAAGCTGCTATTTATTTAAGAGAAAAGGGGATTAAACATTTGCTCATCGATCTCCCAAGTGTTGATCGAGAAAAAGATGAAGGTTTATTATTGTCACATAATGCATTTTGGAATACTAAAGGGAAGTTAAGACTAGATGCTACTATTACAGAGTTGATATTTGTACCAAACAATGTTGATGACGGATGTTATTTACTTAACATACAGATAGCTCCTTTTGAAAATGATGCATCACCTAGTAAACCTGTTTTATATAAATTAGAAGATTAATAAATGGAAGCTTTTTTTGGAATTATAATTGGTGTTTTAGTTAGTTTAGGAGTTGTTACCTACTTTAAATCCATAAAAAAGAAACAACTTGTCAATTCTCAATCTGTATTGCTATTAGAGAAGATTAAAACTGTTTGTAAGTTCATTACTGTTGAAGGCGATTTTGCAGAGATCTACCATTATGAAGACGTAAAAGAACGATTTTTAAAATTGATTACAAGTAAAAAGAAAGCACTTGTGGTTATTAATGCAAGAGCATATGTTGGTTACGATCTTTCAAAGATAGAACTGAAAGCAGATAATCATAATAAAAAAATATTTTTAGAACATTTTCCACAACCAGAAGTCATTTCAATAGAAACTAACTTGAATTACTACGATAAAACAGATGGTTATTTTAATAAATTTGAAGCATCTGACCTAACTGGTTTATATAAGGAAGCTAAACAACACATTCAGGAAAAAATACCTGAAAGCGGGTTGATACAAATTGCACAAAAGGAAGCGTTAGAAACTATCTCACTAATAGAAACTATTGTTGAAACCATAGGCTGGAAGTTGGATTACACTGCTTTAAAAATTGAGGATATTCCTAATAAATTAGAAAAATGAATATCGAACAGCTTCGAGAATACTGTTTAGCTAAAAATAAGGCTACAGAAGATTTCCCTTTTGACGAGCACACTTTGGTCTTTAAAGTTTTGGGAAAGATGTTCGCTTTATTCCCATTGGAAAAATGGGAAAAAGGTGAAGCCTCAATGATGTTAAAATGTGATCCAGATTATACGGTAGAGTTGAGAGAACAATATGAAAGTATTTATGCTGGCCCCTATGTAAGTAATAAACATTGGAATACAATATCCTTATATTCAGGAGAAATTAATCCAGAGCTAGTACTTCAATTAATTGACCATTCCTATGACATGGTTGTAAAAGGAATGACTAAAAAACTAAGAGAACAATTGTAGATTTTTATCCTATTTTAAGAGTAGGTTATTCTTTAGAATTAAAGTAGTCCTTTGTTGAAATAATTTAATAATCAATATATTACAATATAATTTGTATATTGAGGTGCTTCACATCAAAAAACTATTCCCTTAGTTGATATTTTATTGACATTTATTGCTCCAATTATTAATTTGTATTTATTAACCAATTATATACTAATTCAAAATTTAAAATTATGAGAACAAACAATCGATTAAGTATTGTAATCTTTACAATGCTCATGTTTATCAGCACCACAATTTTTGCTCAAGACGAAGCTAAAAGGCCAATGTATGTAGTGGCAACTACAATGCATTGGAATATGGACAATGATGACTTTGACATGGATGAATGGAAAGCAGTTGAAAAAGAATACATGGACAAAGTAACCAAAAAGAATGATCTAGTTATGGATGCAAGTTTCTATATGCATAGATTTACAGCAGATAACACAGAACTTATGTACGTGCAAACCTACGCCTCATGGGATGATATAGATAAAGCAGCAGATAAAAATGCTGAATTAGCTAAAGCAGCATGGCCTGATGAAACCTCCCGAAATACGTATTTTGAAAAACGAAATGCTTATTATGCACCAGAACATTCGGATGAAATCTATGCAACTATGGCAGGAGCTAAAGTTATAACTGAAGCGCCTACAAAAGACATGATATTATATTTACGTAAAAGCCATTTTGCTTTCCCTAAAGATGGAAACAATAAAGAATTTGATGAAGGCCGTAAAGAATATGTTGAAAACGTATTTCATAAAAATGATTTAATCAAGGGTTATTATCCAAATGCGCATGCTTGGGGAACGGATAGAACGGAGTTTGTAGAAGCGTTTATGATAGAATCAATGGACGATTTAGATGATATGCTCAAAAAGAATGGAGAACTTTTTAGCGCTCACTGGTCAGATGAAGCAGCACGCAAAGAATATGGTAAAAAAATGGGAAAATATTTTACTGGAGTTCATGGTGATTATTTGTACACCATGGTCCATGGTATATAGGAATAATTATTAATAAAATGTTATAAATATAATAAGTAAGTTAAAATTTAAAATTATGAAAACAACCAACCGTTTAAGTATTGTAGTCTTTACAATGCTAATGCTATTCAGCACCACAATTTTTGCTCAAGACGAAGCACCTCCTGAAGCCAAGTACTATGTGGTGACTACCTTACATTGGAATATGGACAATGATGACTTTGACATGGATGAATGGAAAGCTGTTGAAGGTGAATTATTCGAAAAAGTTACAAATAAGAATGAACATATTATTCAAGCATCTTACTATGCTCATCATACATCACCAGACAATTCAGAACTGCTTTATATTCAAAGTTTTCCTTCTTGGGAAGCTATACATAAAGCAGGTGACAGAGATGGAGAGCTTATTGAGGAAGCCTGGAAAGATGAAGAAGCTAGAAAAGCTTTTTTTGAAAAGCAAGGTGCTTATTACGCAAGGCAGCACTCAGACGAAATTTATGCAACAACAGCAGGAGCAAAATATTTTAGCGAACCTCCTACGGAAGGAATGTTACTTTATATTCGAAGAAATCATGCTGCATTTCCAGAAGATGGTTCAGCAAAGGAATGGACTGAACTCAGGGATGCGAGAAATGAAATGATTAAAAAGAACGAACATATAAAAGGATATTTCCCTAGTGCACATTATTATGGAGCTGATAGTTCTGAAAGAATACAGGCATTTTTTGTTGATTCAATGGAAGGCTTAAGTAAAATGTATGAAAGAAATGCTGAGCTCGCTAAAGAAGCTTTCCCTGATGAGGCTGCAAGAAAAGAAAGAGCGAAGAGAGCAGGAAAGTATGTTGCAGGACATGGTGATTCTATTTACACTTATATGTTGGGGTCTAATTAGACTTCAATTAAGAAACTATTCTAAAAAGGATGTCATTTGGCATCCTTTTTTGTTATCCCATTTTCTTTAATTGAGTGGGACTCATTTGTTTTATAGCTTTAAACTGTCTATTAAAATTCGATATATTATTAAACCCGGAATATTCAGATATTTCAGCAATGGAGTACTCACTCTCATCTAATAAAAATTTACTTGCATGCTCAACCCTCAATTCATTTAAAAATCTAAAGTAGGTCTTGTTTGTTCTCTTTTTAAAGTATTTGCAAAAGGCGTTTTTTGTCATGTTTGCAACATCTGAAATTTTTTCTAATGATATATCTTGTGTATAATTACTCATAGTAAATTCAAACACATCTTGCATTCGTTTTCCTTCAATTGAACTGTATTTTTTTTCATATATAAATGATGAAAGACTCTTGTAGTTTGCTGATGAAATCAGTTTTAAAAGAGTTAATAAGATGATAAATCGTTCTAATTTGGAAGCATCCTTCAAGTCCAAAAATAGTTTTAAAATCTTCTTTTTATTTGATGTTATTCTAAAACCATGTTTGGTTCGTTTGAAAAAAGATTTCAGTTCTTTTAATTCATCTAATTCAAAAAAATGATCTCCAAAAGAGGATTCAGTAAAAAATAAAGTGAACATTTTAGATATTGAAGAAGATACCACATCACTCTTGAATACATGAGGGATATTACTACCAATGATTAAAACATCACCCTTTTTATAATAATTAATGGTGTCACCTACAATAAGAGTGCCTTCACCTTCTAAAATCAAACTCAACTGAATCTCCTCATGCTGATGGAGCTTATCATAAAATGAAGCACCAACATCTTCCTGATAGATTAGAGCAGCTTGTTCTGGTTTTGGTATTTTAAAGGGTAAAACTTTCACGTGTACCGAATTTATTTCAGTATCTAAATTACGCAAATAATATTCGTTTAAATAAAATAATACTTTAAAATAGATAATAAAGTATTAAAAGTGGATAAATCCCCATTAAAAATTTATGTAGATCTCATCTATTTTTACACTAATAAAAAATACTAATATGAGCATACAATGGAAAGGCGTAATGCCTGCAGTAACATCTAAATTTACAAATGAGGATACGTTAGATCTTCAAATGTTTGAAACAAATATTCATGCACAATTAGAAGCGGGAGTACACGGTATTGTTTTAGGTGGAACTTTAGGGGAAGCAAGTACACTAGAAGAAAACGAGAAACGGTTATTAACGACTTCAACTGTTGATTTTGTAAAAGGAAAAGTCCCTGTACTTATGAATGTTGCAGAACAATCTACAAAAGGCGCGATTAAAGCAGCTCAACAAGCAGAAGAAGATGGAGCCAAAGGACTAATGATGTTGCCTCCAATGCGTTATAAAGCAGGAGATCGTGAGACTGTTGAATACTTTAAGGATGTCGCTAAAAACACATCACTTCCTATAATGATCTATAACAATCCTGTAGATTACAAAATTGAAGTGACTTTAGATATGTTCGAAGACCTTTTAGAATACGATAATATTGAAGCAGTAAAAGAATCGACAAGAGACATTTCTAACGTAACCAGAATAAAAAATCGTTTTGGTGACCGTTTAAAAATTATGACTGGAGTGGATACTGTTGCACTGGAAAGTTTACTTATGGGAGCAGATGGATGGATTGC
>CAYTSL010000107.1:0-6581 GCA_964440415.1 uncultured Flavobacteriaceae bacterium | reverse complement strand
TTTAAGATAGCATTTTTAGGATTTAAAAACTATGACAATTGTCAGTTATGATTAATAGATGTTTCTTTTAAGTGATTGTTAATGAGAAGATTATAATTTATCAAGTTGATTATCAGTTCCAGAATCACTGATGGTCCAGAAAAAGCCAATAAAGAAGAATTGGTCCGCAGCTGGTTGCAGTGCTCTTCTTGCGAAATTTCCATTAATATCTGGTGCATTTGAATATTGGTAACCATTGATATTTTTAAACCCAAGCACATTATTAATTGAAAAATAAAGGATCTTTTGCTGACTAATTAAATAGGCCCAATTTAAACTGATACTGTTGTATGAGCGAGTTTTTGAGTTCAAAAAACCTTCTTTATTTGGATCTGTATATGTTCTACCCGATGCAAAACCATAACTAAAACCTACTTGACTTTTCCAATCATCTATCCAATATTTCCCTACAACTGACAAATTGTGTGTATTTACAAAATTTGGTTGGGCTTCTATTGGAAATTCCTTGTACTTCCTTTCAGAATCTAAAAATGAGTAGCTTATCCAATAATCAAAATTCTTTATGGTTTTGCTGTCTCTCCAAAACAGATCAAGTCCCTTTGCATAACCGAATCCTTCATTGCTTATATTATTAATTACTCCTTCATTTGAATCAAATAAAACTAAAGATTTGTAATCTTTAAAATAACTTTCAATTCTCAATATTTTTCCATCATTATTATATTGATAGTTAAGAATATAATGAGATGCCAATTGCGAATTTAAGTCTTGGTTGAATTTAAGGACCGAATTGGATGGGTTTTGATAAAACTTGCCATAGGCAAGAGATATTTGGCTTTTACTTGTTGTTTTTAATGCTAAAGAAGATCTTGGAGATAAATTAAGCTCATTTAAGAGATGATCATACTCGCTTCTCAATCCAATCTTTAATGCCAACTTTTTAGAAAAGAAAATATCAGACTCAACGAAGCCAGCACTTAATCCGTTAGTGAATTTTAAATTGATATCAGATTGAAGATCATTAGAATATTGCTCATTAAAATCTGTGTTAAAATATTCCAATCCAAAACTTAATTTGAATCTACTACTATATCTTCTCTTAAATCTCATTTTAGCATGGAGCGAGTTTTCTCTGTCATTAATATCCTGATCTAGTACGTTTATTTTCGTTTTATCGCCTGTAAAACTCATTCCACCAAGAAATGACCATTCATCACTTAACATCCCTGAATAAGATCCGTTTAAATAGAAATTGTTATTCTTTAATTTGTAAGGAACTCCCTCAACAAAATTGATATCTTCCTGGGTTAATTCAAAATTAGTGCTATCAAAAGCGGAATACAGTTTAAGCAAACCATTATCAAATTTTTGTCTAAAAACTGCCTCTCCAGACATACTTTCAAAAGGCTTTTCCCAATCATTCCTATCAGGAAACAAAGCAATGTATGGTGCCAAGTTTATATAAGACGCATTCACACTTAGTGAACTTTTGTTCCATTTTCTGGTTTTTCCTAAAGTACCGCCTACAGACATGATTCCTATATCAGTTTTGTTTTGATCGGGTTCATCAATTGTATTCAAAAGCAGTACGCTGGAAAGAGCTTGTCCATATTCAGCAGAATAGCCTCCTGTAGAAAACGTTATCCCATCAAAAAGAAAAGGCGAATACCTTCCTCTTGTAGGTGTATTGTTAGTGGTTGGAGAATACGGAGTAAATACTCTGATCCCATCTATAAATATTTGGGTCTCTTCCGCATCTCCACCACGTACAAATAAACGTCCATCTTCTGACACAGTTGTGGTTCCAGGAAGGGTTTGCAGAGCACCAACAAAATCACCCACTGCACTAGCAGTCGTTACGACATCCAAAGGTTTTAATACCGAAATTTTACTATTGTCGCCAGCTTCAAATGTTCCAGCAGATAAAACCACAGCATCCAAGGTATTCACATCTTCTCGAAGTTGAATTGATAAATTATTCATTTCATTTACCTTGCCTGAAAAAGTAAATGTTTCATAGGATAAATAAGAAATAATCAATGTTTGATCTCCGATTTCATTAGTCTTGAAATTAAAGATTCCTGCAGTATTCGTTGTGCTACCGTCGTAAGTCCCTTCTAGATACACGTTAGCCCCTTCAATAGGATTTCCTTTAGCGTTAGTAACTTTACCATTTACAGTGCTTTGAGCATCTATACTAAATGAAACTGTAAGTAAAAAAATTAATAATATTGCTCGCATTTAATTATTCCTTTTTGATATTGATCTTGGTTGCTGAAGCAAAATTGCAACACAAAATGAATTGATAAAAGATTAAGTAACCGAACTGTAAAAAAATAAAGATGAATTGATTTATATTTACAAAAACAACTAAATGAGAAGACCTATAAAGCAAAAATTTGTTATTGTATTCGCTATAATTGTTTTAGCAGAGATATTTTTAATGAATATTGAAAGTGTGTCTTCACTTCACTACTTTACAAAGCCTCTTATTGTGGGTTCATTAATAGCCTATTTTATTCCTAATAGCAAGCATTTAAATAGACCAACCAAAAACTTAACTCTGTTGGCACTTATTTTTTCAGTAATTGGTGATATGTTTTTAATGTACACTGATGAATCTCCAAATTATTTTACAAGTGGTTTAGTTGCGTTTCTTCTAGCTCACATAATGTACATTCTGGTTTTTTTAAAAAAGAGAAATCCTAAAGTAAAACCATATGGATTTATAGCCCTAATTATTTTATATGGAAGCATACTTTTTTATGTTTTGAAAAATGGGTTAGGTAATATGTTGATCCCTGTTTTGGTTTATATGTTAGTAATTCTAATAATGGCAACTACTGCTTTTTGGAGGAAAGGAAATGTCAATAAGCAAAGCTTCTATTTAGTATTTATAGGTGCATTATTTTTTATTTTTTCTGACAGTTTAATAGCTCTAGATAAATTTTATATACCAATTACTTTAGCCAGAACTGGAATAATTATAACTTATGCTTTTGCACAATTATTAATTGTTTCTGGCATCATAAAACAACAATAGATTTTATCTATACTAATTACTTAAAATCATGATATTCTATTGTTTAAGCCAGTTTTATTAAACAGTTAAATTACTATTAGAAATGATATAAATAATATTTTCTGTTTTTATTTGTAACACCTTATAATATTATAACACTAACAAAATAACTAAACCATCCAATTGAATAAAGAGATACAACATAATTTTGTTGAGCTTCTTGAAAAGCATCAAAATATTGTACATAAAGTTTGTAGGCTTTATACAAATAATTATGATGCGCATAATGATCTATTTCAAGAAATCGCAATTCAGTTATGGAAAGCGTATCCAAAATTTAGAGGGGACTCCAAATTTAGTACTTGGATGTATCGTGTGGCTTTAAATACGGCCATTACGCTTTACAGGAAAAGTAAAAGAACTGTTAATACAACGGAATTTGATGCTGTACAGTTCAAAATTAAATCAGAGGACTATGACGATACTGATGAACAACAACTAAAACTGTTATATAAAGCCGTACAACAGTTAAATGATATTGAAAAAGCCCTTGTCTTTCTGTATCTGGAAGATAAGAGCTATAGAGAAATTAGTGAAACTATGGGGATTAGCGAAGTTAACGCTCGAGTTAAAATGAATCGGGTTAAAACCAAACTTAGAACCATACTAAATCCGTAATATTATGGATGAATTGGAATTATTAAAAAAGGATTGGCAAAAAGAGGATAGTAAATATCCTAAATTGACCTATGACGAGATTTATAAGATGATCTTAAAAAAATCATCCTCGATTGTAAAATGGATCTTTATTATCAGTTTATTAGAATTCGCTCTATGGACATTGGTATCGTTTGGATTAAAGGATACTGAAAGCATGAAACGATTTGAACAGTATGATGCAGACATGATTTTAATTCCAATTACTGTATTAGGGTATATAATTTTAGCTTATTTCTTTTACTTATTCTTTAAAAATTATAAGACCATTTCTGCTACAGATTCAGCAAAAAACCTAATGGAAAATATATTGAAGACCAGAAGGACCGTAAAGTATTATGTAGCCTTTAATTTGATTTATTTGGTTATAGCTACGGTAGTTGTGCTGTTTATAGAATTTGATCAGGATCAACAGTTAATTGGTAAACTTAATGAGGCCTCTGCAAACGGCGAAGTATTTAAGTTTTATGCCACCATGATTATTTCTGTATTCGTTGTATTGGGTATTTTTATTGCCTTGTTACTGTTGTTTTATTATTTGATATATGGATTGTTATTAAAACGCTTAAACAGAAACTATAAAGAACTTAAAAGGTTGGAAGTTTAACTTTTCTTTTCCTTCTTTTTCTTTTCTTTCTTCCACTTTCGTTCTTTGTTAAGCTCTTCTAGAGCCATAAGCTCTTTTTGCGGAATTACTTTTAAAAATGAAGGATGTTGCTCGATTGCATATTCAATTTTTTTAACAATTTGATCAATAGTATCGTTTTCATAATCAATTTCCAGAGGTTTTTTTATCTCCAGTGATTGTAAAATATTTTTCTTTTTTACACGTAACCCTTTTTTATCAAATGAGCGTCTAAATCCGTCAATAACTATTGGAACTACAATGGGATTGTACTTTTTTATAATATGAGCTGTACCCTTTCTAATAGGTTTAAAAGGAGTCGTAGTCCCTTGAGGGAAAGTAATTACCCATCCATCATTTAAAGCTTTACCTATGTTTGAGATATCACTAAATTTAACCTGTCTGTTAACTTCCTGTCCAGCAGCTCGCCACGTTCTATCAATACTAATAGATCCTGCATAAGCCATAATTTTTGGCAAGAGGCCGGATTTCATGGTTTCTTTCGCCGCAACGTAGTAAATGTTGAGTTTTGGATTCCATAAATATCCAACATTTTTTATGCTGTCAATTCTACCACTTAAACTAGCATTAAATACATGAAACATGGCTACTACATCTGCAAAATACGTTTGATGATTAGAAATAAATAGAACATTTGTCTGTGGAAGTTCAGGAATATTTTCAGACCCCTCGATATTCAATTCATTAAACCCTCTGAACCTTTGATGAGTCATAAGACCCATTATTCTGATCAACCATTTTTTTATAAAAAGAATATGTCCAAAAGGATTTTTTTTGAATAATCCCATAAATTGTCTTGAATATGTATGAAATACAAATGTAAAAAAACTCAATTACTAAAGACCTTCTTTTATTAAGTCTTTCACTTCGCTTAACATCATTGCTGTTGCTCCCCAAACTATATGTCCATTCAACAAGAAGGCAGGAACTTCCATTCTGGAATTATAAGAAGTTGAAACTGTTTCTGTTATTACATTGGATTCATTAAAAAAATCTAGGATAGGTACTTCTAATAATGCTTCTACTTCATCTTCCTGAAGAATAAAATTTGGTGTTTTGTACGCTAATCCCAGAAATGGCTGTACGGCAAAATTACTTGGAGGAATATAAATTTTGGTTAACTCTCTAACAATTTTAACATTATCAGGATGTATACCAATTTCCTCATATGTTTCTCTTTTAGCGGTAAATTCAAGGTTAGTGTCATTATTCTCAAACTTCCCTCCAGGAAAACTAATTTGAGATGAATGCACACCATTATATGCCTTTCTTTGTATTAAAGCAAATTTAGTTTTATGACTACGATCCGGGTAAAAAAGTGCTAAAACCGCTGATTGTTTAGCTTGTTTCATCGCCTCTTTATACTGATCCATTTGCTCCATTCTACTTGCAGGCATCATTTTAAACTGTGAAGATTCTGCAGGTAAAGGGATATTTTTTATTTTTGGAACTATATTTAAAAATTCCTTAAAGTTCATTTATGAAGTACTTCAGTTTTATTTGTATGGTTCTATTACTATTGAATTGTGAAGATAAACATTCTGCCGAGAAAAAATCTCACGGCAAAGTTGTTACAGATACAACTAAATCAGAAAAAACGGTAGCCGCAAAAAAAGAGGAAGAACCTAAAAGAGAATTTCCATTATTAACAGACAAAAATGCTATGGATTTCTTTTTAGAATATGAAAAGGTAAATAAAGAGAATAAAGTAAGAATTAAAACAGACTTTGGTGATATTGATATTTTATTATTCGCCAAGACCAAATTTCATAGAGCCAACTTTATTTTTTTAACCAAACAGGATTACTTTAGCGGTACTCAATTCTATAGAGTCATTAATAATTTTATAATTCAAGGTGGAAGTAGTGACGACAGAAGAGTAGGCAGAAAAAGAAGTAACATTGGTAAGTACTTATTACCAGCTGACACTAAACGTGGTTATAAGCATGACAGAGGTGTTATTAGTATGCCGAGCAGTGAAATTGAAAACCCACATAAATTAGCATCACCATTCGAGTTTTTTATTATTCAACAACGTGGTGGCTCTCATTCTTTAGATGGTGATTACACTATTTTTGGTAAAGTGATTAAAGGAATGGATGTAGTGGATAAAATTGCTGCTGTTAAAACCGATGAATCCGATTGGCCTTTGCAAAATGTATATATTAGGAAGGTTGAGATTATTCAGTAAGCAGT
>CAYTSL010000106.1:0-6587 GCA_964440415.1 uncultured Flavobacteriaceae bacterium | reverse complement strand
AGTTTAAAAAAGATATACACTATTTTACATTCTGACGGAAATGAACAAACCATTCCTTTTTTAAATGTAGATGCTATTGATTATTGCACATTTGGTAATTCAAAACCTTTTAGAGTTAAGGTGAGAAATATTTTAAATGACAACTATATTTATTTTTATGTAAAAAAGGCGGATGCCTCTAGAATATATGGACTGGAACTTGAACACATGCTTTCTCCATATAACTTAAATTTTTTAGTACATAAGGATACGTTAATTGAAGAACATATTTCTGGAATTCCTGGAGATGAATTTATTAAGGATATGCTTCCTAAGTGCAATAAATCTGAAAAATCACAGATTGCAAAGGAGTTTATTAAATTCAATGAACGTTGTTTGATAAGGCTTTTAGGTGATATGCGTTCATATAACTATGTTATTATTCCTACTCATGATTTTGATCAGGTTGTTTACAAAATACGAGCAATCGATTTTGACCAGCAAAGTTATGAAGGTAAATTGAACATTTATAGACCACAATTTTTTAAAGAAAATCTGGATATGGTAAATCTAGTTGCTGAAACAATACAAACAGAGTCACTCGATCAATATGTTTTAGAGGAGCGCTCTGCTATTGCAAAAAGGCTTTTAAGTTTTGATGATAGAATGGACGGATTATTAGACTGCATGATTGATGATAATATATCCAATAAGGCTAATATTAATTTGTTAAAATCAGAATTGCAAAAATATACTCTTGATGTAAATTTTAAGAGAAGTAAAAATATGGGTGAAATATTGAAAAGTGCACTTGATTTTGTAAGAAGAAATTATGAAACAATTAGTACAAATTATTTATAAAAAATCGAGAAAATTATCTATTTGGTAAGTTTCAAATATCAATTCCAATTTTCTTCAAAATCCAGATCATTAAAATCGTCAACATCATAATCATCATCAAATTCATTGTCATTATTAAACTCATCAGCTTCAAAACTTTTTTCAGGAGCATGATCTGGAATTTGTCCATGGACAAACATTAGATTCGGGTAATCGTTACCATCCACTTCATCTACTATTTCTGCTAGCTCAACAAAAAACGTCCACATGCTTAAGAAGTCATATACATAAATTAGCTTTGTTTGTGCTTCATGAACCTCATTTTTTATAACAGTACCGCTCATCAACCGTGTAGGAGTAGACTCTTCACTTAAATCAAATAAAGATATCTCTTCACCTTGATTCCATTCATCATCACTTAAATAAAAAGATGCCATTTCAGTTCCATCAAATCCAAAAGATTGAGTAATTATGTTGTGTAAGTCTTCAAGTGAGTCCGTTTCACGAATCTCAAGATCTCTGAAAATATCCTCTTCAGTGTCATTATCCAGGATTACTCTAAATCGATAAATCATTTAAGAAATTTAAGTTGTAAATATACTTTATTTTAGTTATTTACTGAATCTATGTAGTGTAAACGTAAATGCACTTAACAATAAAAAGGCTCCTATTTGATGAGCTACTCCTAACCATACTGGAACTTGATATAATAGAGTAAGAACACCTAAAAGGAATTGTATCAACACCACTATCATCAAACTATTAATTCCAACTAGTTGATTTCTTGTTATATGTTGCATGATTTTAGATTTGTAATAAATAAAAAACACAAAAGCACATACCAAATAAGCCAACATTCTATGGACGAATTGCACACCACTTTTACCCTCAATAAAATTCTTTAAGAGTGGATTTTGTTCAATAAAAACAGTTTCGTGAATCCATTTACCTTCACTCATCAATGGCCAGAAATTATGAATAAATCCTGCATCTAAACCTGCAACAAAAGCTCCATAGACAATTTGTAATAATAAAACACCCATTCCTAATCTTACTAGATTGCGAAACTTTTTATCAATTTCTTTTTTATTGGGAAACATTAGGTCCAGAGCAACCCAAAATGTATACGCAAAAGTTATGAAAGCTGTAGTTAAATGAGCTGCTAATCTGTAATGGCTAACATCTGGTCTATCAATTAATCCACTTTTAACCATATACCAACCCATGAACCCTTGAAAAGCTCCTAAACATAATAGAATTATTGATTTTTTTATAGTTGATTTTGACAATTGCTTGGTAACAACAAAGAACAAGAAAGGTATAATAAATACTAAACCAATAAACCTTCCAATAACTCTATGTAACCATTCCCAGAAGTAAATGTCCTTGAAATCCTGAAGGGAAAAATGTGTATTTAATTTTTGATATTCTGGGTACTGCTTGTAAAGTTCAAAAGCTTCTTGCCATTCTATTTCATTCATTGGTGGAATAGTTCCGGATATTAATTTATAATTGGAAATAGAGAGACCAGAATGTGTCAATCGAGTAATGCCGCCAACAATTACCATTATAAAAATGAGGGCGCAACCTATTAAAAGCCAATAGATTACTTTTTTATTATCCTTTTCCATATTTTTTTAATCCTAATTTTCCTCCTACCTTAAGCATTAATTTTAAAGCTGCTTCATGTTCGTTTGGAATATCACCTTCAAGTATAGCTTCTTTGATGGCTTCTTTTATAATACCTATTTCTTTGGATGGTTTTAAGTTGAATGTTTCCATAATTTCTTCACCCGAAACAGGAGGTTGAAAATTTCGTATGTGGTCTCTTTCTTCAACTTCAATTATCTTTTCACGAACTATTTTAAAGTTGTTATGGTACTTTTCAAATCGCTTTTTATTTTTAGTAGTAATATCTGCTTCACAAAGGGTCATGAGATCATCAACATAGTCACCAGCGTCAAAAACCAAACGTCTAACGGCTGAATCTGTAACTGCATCTTCTGCCAATGCAATGGGTCTAGAACTCATTAGTACCATTTTCTGAACGAATTTCATTTTATCATTCAAAGGCATTTTTAACTTTTTGAATAATTGATAGACCATTTTTGAGCCTTCAAATTCATGCCCATGAAAGGTCCATCCAGCTTTTTCGCTAAACTTTTTAGTTGGCGCTTTTCCTATATCATGTAACAAAGCTGCCCAACGTAACCAAAGATCATCTGTATGTATTGATATATTATCGACAACTTCCAAAGTATGGTAAAAATTATCTTTATGTCTTTGCCCATCTACTTCATCAATTCCCTGTAAAACAGTGAGCTCTGGCAAAATATGATTTAATAATCCCGTTTCTTCCAATAAAATAAACCCTTTAGATGGTATTTTACTTTCCAGAATTTTGTTCAACTCAACAACAATACGTTCTTGAGTAATAATCTCTAATCTATGGTTGTTTCCTGAAATAGCTTTTAAAGATTCTTCTTCAATTATAAAATCAAGTTGAGAAGCAAAACGTATTGCACGCATCATACGTAATGGATCATCACTATATGTTATCTCTGGATCTAAAGGTGTACGTATTATTTTATCCTGAAGGTCTTGAATACCATTAAAAGGATCTAAAAGATTACCAAAATTTTCTTCAGATAAATCTAATGCCAATGCGTTAATTGTAAAATCACGGCGATTTTGATCATCTTGTAAAGTACCATCCTCAACAACAGGATTCCTACTATCTTCACTATATGATTCTTTTCTAGCGCCAACAAATTCTATTTCAATATCATTGTGACATAGCATTGCTGTTCCGTACGTTTTAAAAACCTGTACTTTAGGATTTCCTGTAAGATTTTTTGAAACTTGTTTAGCTAGCGCTATTCCGCTTCCGATAGCAACAATATCGATGTCCTTTGAAGATCTTTTGTTTAAGATAAAGTCACGCACAAAACCACCTATCACGTAGCTATTTAAACCAAGTTCCAGTGCAGAATCAGAAATTATTTTAAATATAGGATGCTTTAGAGCTTGCTTGTAATTCATAGTTTTTATTGCCAGTAGTAATACAATAGATACAGGTCTATCTTATTACTTTAACAACTCCATCATTACTTAACTTAATAATTGAGGATGGTTTTCCAGCATTTTTTTTATCGTCCAAATTTACAACATAGTCAACACCTTTTAAAATCTCTACAGAAATTTCTTTAAAAGATTTAGGTGTTGGTTTGTCACTTAAATTAGCAGAGGTAGATACAATGGGCTTCTTGAATTTCTTTAGCAGAGCATTGCAGAAGCCTTCTCGTACCACTCTTATTGCCAACGTATTATCATCTGCAACCAAATTTTCTGCAACATGCAATGGTCTACAATAAATCACCGTTGTGGGTTTTGTGGCATACTTTATAATATCATAGGCTACTTCTGGAATGTCTTCAATGTATTGATTTAGCATTTTAAAATCACTCACTACACAAATCATAGATTTAGATTCTTTACGACGCTTTAGTTCATAGATTTTCTCAACAGCTTCATAGTTTGTGGCATCACAACCTATTCCCCAAACGGTGTCTGTAGGGTAGAGAATTATTTCTCCTTTTTTCAGTGCTTTTAATGCATTTTGAATTTCGTCTTGCATGGATTTTTGTCTTAAAAAATCAGACTGTAAAGTTAAGGTTTACAATTATATATAATATGAATAAACTCTCGAAAAGATTTTATTTTCAATTGTAAAAAGTTGTAATATTGCCTCATGAATATACTATTTCATGACACTTACAAGAATCTTAAAAACGATATAGATTTATTAATTGAATCCTATGATGAAAAAGGAGTACAGTTAAAAGATGAAAGAAATAAGCTTAAGATATTTAGTATAAACGATTTAAAGCTTAATATTAAGTCATTTAAAGTCCCTAATCTTTTTAATCAAATAATTTACAGATTCTTTAGAAAGAGTAAAGCTCAAAGATCTTTTGAGTATGCCAATAAGCTATTAAGTTTAGGCGTTGGGACCCCTTCACCCATTGCTTATTATGAAAATAAAACAGCTTTTTTATTTAAGGAAAGTTACTACGTTAGTGAGCAGTTGGAATATGATTTTACGTATAGAGAGTTAACTACAGATTTTAAGTATCCGGATTACGAAAAGATTTTGAGGGATTTTACTAGATTTACTTTCGAGTTGCACGAAAAAAATATCCAATTTCTAGATCATTCACCTGGAAATACATTGATAATTAAGCGAAATAAAGGTTATGATTTTTATTTGGTAGACCTAAACCGAATGAAATTTAGATCACTGGACTTTGAGACTAGAATTAAAAATTTTTCCCGATTAACAGAACATAAGTTCATGATTGAATTTATGAGTGATGAATATGCTAAATGTATAGGTAAGGACTATGATATTGTTTTTGAGTTAATGTGGAAATACGTAAAAAGCTTTAGAAGTAAATTTGAAGGTAAAAAACGACTAAAACGCAAACTAAAAAAATTGGGATTCAGGATTTAGTTTTCCACAATTCGTATAGTTTGATGTATTTAAGAAAAGTAAAGTTATAAGTTTGGACACAAATTATATATCCATTTAAACCATCCAGAAAACCTAACCTCAAAAAATAAGCTTTAAAGAAAGCCCAGGTAGGGCGATAGATTATTTTCCAAATAGAAGATTTTATTCCCAAATCATAATAGGACTGTGCAGCAATTGTAGAAAATCTTTCAATCTTTAAATTATGATCTCGGTAATCTTTATTAATCCAATGTAATAGGTCACCTTTTAATTTTTCCTTATTTTTTTTATCCTTAAGAACATATGTATCATGTGGATTTATACCTTCCCACTGTCCACTATTTTTTTTAAAAAGCCTTAATTTTTTGTCAGGATACCAATCAGAATGCTTAATCCATTGTCCACAATAATTATTTAATCGGTTACAAAAATAACCATCGTAATTCCAATTTTCTTTGGTTTTTAAAACTGATTTTTTTAATTCTTCTGACAATGCTTCATCTCCATCTAGTGATATTATATAATCATAAGACGCTTTGTTCATCGCAAAGTTCTTTTGTTCCTTATAACCAAGAAATTCTTGTTCTATAAAGGTAACAGGATATCTCTTACAAATTTCTTTTGTTTTATCAGTAGAAAAAGAATCTACAACAATAATCTCATCAGCAACATCAAGTAAGGAACTTAAACATTTGTCCAGATGCTCTTCTTCATTATAGGTTATTATGATTGCCGAAAGTTTAATCATGTTTCAAGTTAGATTTTAATCTGTATTTCTGTATTAGTTAATTCTTTTATCTATCCAGTTTAGAATATAATTCAATGTTTGATCATCTGCCAATTCTAAACTTTGAAAAGTCATAAAACGTTTTTTAGTGTTTTTTAAAAACCAATACAATTTTTGCTTAACAAAAAATGGTCTTTTGTAGGATCTAAAGTAAGTTAATTGCGGGTTATTTTTGTATTGATAAGTGTTTGCATGTATTTCTAAATGTTCAGACAACGACGATATTATAAATTGGTTTTCTTTCCTAAATCTATGTTGTACATTATTTTTGAGAATATTATTAGTTTTATAGAACTTTAGTAATGTAGATTTCCTAACAGAGACTGGAGTGTGAAATCTTCTAATGTATTTATTAGTACCTGCTAATTTGGCACTAGTCTGTTGAAAATTTTTAAAACCAACACCTTTATCCTTTTTTGAGATTCCTAAAAATGAAAGAAAATTATAATAAGTTTTTCTTAACAATCG
>CAYTSL010000105.1:0-6592 GCA_964440415.1 uncultured Flavobacteriaceae bacterium | reverse complement strand
GAACTTCCTGCGTTGTTATATGAATGAATGATATTTCCTAAAGACACTGATTTACTTCCTACTGAAGCCCGAATCCAGTTCGCATTTGGTAAATTAACACCTATTGGAGTACTTGGAGACGAATCACCAGATTCACCAGCTACATTTACTACCTTATACGTTACACCAACTACATTTTTCTTTTTGTGTGCATCCATTAAAGGAGAATTATCTTCAAACCATTGTACATTTTCAGATAAAACTGCCATTTTTTTAGACATATCAAAATCGTTGATCTGCACAACACTCTCATAAGACCCTCTATATCCTAATGGATCATTATAAACTTCAATAAAACTCAAAATATAATCTATATTCCCATCTGTAGCTGCTGTCCAAGCTACGTTGTAGTCATCCCAGGTTTGAAGATCTCCTGTTTTTAAGTAGTCAATCAATAATCCAATAGCTTTTCCTTGAGCTTCATTTTCGGCAACACCTTTTGCCAATTCTAGCCACTTAATGATTTCATCAATGGCTGAACCATATAGACCACCTGACTTATATACTTTTTCTATTAACTTGCCATTTTCTTTTACCAGTTTTGAGTTCAAACCATGTGATAATGGTTTGTCCGGATTTGGTGATTTTACCTTAGCATAAAATGACTCTACATCATTATTAGTAACATTAGGAGAATAAAAATTTACTGCAGATAAGGAAACATTATCAACTCCTTTTCCAAGATTTACTTTTTTAGAATCTTTATCATTAAAAATAATATCAAATGCTTCTCCTTCCAATTTTGTGTCAGTTTCTTTTAACAAATAAGTCAAATAATCTGAAGAAAATTCAGGCTTGAATTTATTTGCTGAATAATGATGGTGAATTCCATTACTAAACCAAACTCGTTTTAAGTAAGTTTCAAATGTATTCCAATCGTCCGACTCTTTATCGCCTTCATAATGAGTGTATACATTCTCTAATGCTTTTCTAATTGTAAGATTGTGTCTATAGTTTTGATCCCAGATTATGTCACGTCCAGACAAACCAGCTTGGGTTAAATAATAAACCAATTTCTGTTCTTTTAGTGTCAGGTTTTCCCATCCAGGAATTTGATATCGTAATATTTTAACATCTGCAAATTGTTCTACATTATAATTGAAAGTAGAATCCTTTTTTACTGTATCAATCTCTGGATTTTGTTTTGTTTGATCATTTCCACATGTCAACAGAAATGGTACTGCGCAAGCAATGGCTAATATAGATTTTAATTTCATTTTTTGAAGTTTTTTAAATTGCCATGCAAAGGTAATATATATTAGCATAGAATAAAATTGATTATCTTTGATTAACCAAAAATTAACTACTCAATTAACATGAAATTTTTAAAATATTTGTTGTTTTTAATCTTAATTGCAATTATTGGATTTGCAATTTATATTGCTGTACAACCAAACTCGTTTGAGGTGTCAAGAGAGAGAACTATTAACGCTCCTTCAGCGGTATTATATGATAATGTTATAGATTATAAAAATTGGGAAGCTTGGTCTTCCTGGGCTGAAAAAGATCCTGAAATGAAAATTAATCTTCCTGAACAAACCAAGGGTGTTGGAGGGTCTTATTCGTGGGAGGATAAAGATGGTGTTGGATCAATGAAAACTTTAGTAACCATTCCTAAAACTTCTATCGAGCAAGAGTTACAATTTGGTGAGTATAATCCGTCCAAAATAAATTGGAAATTTGAACCAACTGCTGATAATAAAACTAAAGTAACTTGGAAAATGAATAGTGACAAGGTTCCATTTATGTTTAAGGGTTTTGCAGCTGTTTCTGGTGGATTCGATAATATGATTGGTCCGGATTTTGAACGTGGACTGGAGAAATTAGATAGTATTGTTGTTGCAGGTATGTCAAAATATAACGTAAATGTTGAAGGTGTTACCGAACATAGTGGAGGATTCTATTTATATAATACAACATCCTGTAAAATAAATGAAATGCAGACTAAAATGGGAGAAATGATGACAAAAGTGCTTACCTATGCTCAACAAAACAACATTACAATGGCTGGTAGTCCTTTTACTATTTATCACAAATGGGATGAAGAAAATGGCACTTTAATGTTTTCAAGTTGTGTCCCAACAACCTCTAAAGTAATAACCACAGATAGTAATATTCTAACCGGAAAATTAAAACCATTTAAAGCAGTTAAAACAACGCTCAAAGGTGACTATAAAAATTTAAAAGAAGCCTGGGATAAAACGTTTGCTTATATTGCTACCAATAAATTGGAAGCTTTGGAAACTGGAATCGCTTTGGAAAATTATCCAACAGATCCAATCTCAGTACCAAATCCGGCAGATTGGAAAACAGAAATCTTCGTAGAAGTCAAATAGTATAACTAAATAATTTGAAGCAATTTTTATTAGTTTTTTTTGGAGGTGGCATTGGTAGTGTGTTGAGATTTGCAATTGGAAAATTGCTGAATAGCCCTAAAGATGGAATTCCCTATGGAACATTCGCTGCTAATGTTTTAGGAAGTTTATTAATTGGTATTATACTTGGCATTGCCTCAAAGAATAATACTTTAACAAGTGATCAAACAATATTTTTAGCAATAGGATTTTGTGGTGGTTTTACAACATTCTCTACTTTCGCTTACGAGAATCATGTGTTTTTAAAAGCTGGTGACTTTACCAGTTTTGCACTTTATACCATATCAAGTTTTATTATAGGCTTTTTAGCTGTTTTCTTGGGATTATATTTGGTAAAAACTTTTAGTGCTTCTTAAAAGTTTTAACTCCAGCCTTTATATAAGCATCTACATAATTTGCTCTGGGTACAATTGGACATGAATACTTATCATTATACGCACAATAAGGATTGTAAGCTGTATTAAAATCGATAACAATAGAATCTCCTTCAGGTATTCTTCCTTCTACATAACGTCCGCCAGAATAACTTCCTTCTCCATTAGTATTGTCTAAAAATGGAAGAAACAAATAGTCCTCATAACCTTCATCTTCTAAAATATCTAAATTCTGAAAAATATCAAGTTTATGAGATTTTCCTTCTAACTGAAACTCAACAACTCCATACTTTACATAATTCGGTAACCTATCCGTTGTTGTCTTCATTTTGAATGGTTTCTCATCAGGTGTTCTTGTTAGCTTCGCTGTTACTACAAAGGTTGAATCGAACTTAAAAAAGTCCAATCCCTTAAACTCTTTTCTATCCTTTTCCTTTAAAGGTGATTTTGTAGCATCTTTATAATCGGCATTCATTTCCTTTTGCCATTCTGTTTCACCTAGAACTAGTTCCTTGTCTTGTTTGCAACTAAAAAAGGAAACGATCAAAAAAAGAAAAATAAGTTTTCGCATGTTAATTATTTGGGTTTAAAGGAGGAGTAAATGAAGGATTCAAATTCAATTGATATTGCTGTTGAAGATTTTTAGAAAAATCATCAAACGTAGCATCATCAGAAAAGGCCTTTATTTTATTTGGATCGAATTGGCCTTTAATATAAAAAATAGTCGTTTTTTCAAGTTTGCTATCAAAAACAATGGCTTCAGTAACCACGTTTCCAAATTCTTTGACTGAAATGATTTTCGTATTCTCTACTGTATTTCTTCTAAACATATCTGTAAACCTATTACTAGCAACAGCATTCATTTCTGTAATTAAATTCTTCTGATTTTGAGTTGACATTTTATCAAACGTGATGAATTTAAAATCTGTTAAATTATCAAACATGTTTTGTTTAGGAGAAATATTACTTAATATGGTTTTCATGAAGTTAGGCACTTGAAAAGCCGTTACACCTAAATCTGTCTTATGAGTGTCATAAAAGTTTTGAAAACTTCTGCTGCTTCCGCAAGAAGAAACTATACCAAGAATAAATAAGAGAACAATTATTTTTTTCATTATTAATTTTTATTCTATCAAAAATACAATTATAATTATTTTGTTTAGCTTTGATCAACTAATAAATTAAAGTATGTTACAAAACGTCACATCTTATAAACAAAGAACCATCATTTTAATTAAAAACTGGATGCATTATATGTTGTGATGATATAGATATAAAATATTACAATAATTAAAAGTCCAGCAATCAAGCTGGACTTTTTACTTTTATAGAACCAACCAATGAAATTACTTTTTAAAAACTATATAGACACCTTCAAAGGATTATCACGAGAAGTCTGGTGGCTAGCTCTAATTACTTTAATTAATAGAGCCGGAACTATGGTTGTGCCTTTTCTGTCGTTATATCTAACAAAAAGTTTAGGTTTTAGTTTAGCAAATGTAGGTTGGATAATGAGTGCTTTTGGAGCAGGATCTGTTCTTGGTTCATGGTTAGGAGGTAAATTAACCGACAAGATTGGCTACTACAAGATCATGGTATTTAGTTTGGTTACTTCAGGTTTATTATTTATTGGTTTGCAATACTTAAACACATTTGTTGAATTGGCATTAGGCGTATTCTTCTTATTGGCTGTGGCTGATATGTTTCGTCCAGCCATGTTTGTGGCATTAAGTGCTTATAGTAAACCCGAAAACAAGATCCGATCTGTCACTTTAATAAGATTAGCAATTAATTTAGGTTTTTCTGCTGGCCCAGCTATTGGTGGATTTATTATTGTAACTATGAGTTATGGTGGTCTCTTTTGGCTAGATGGTATTACTTGTATCTTGGCAGGTATATTACTACTGTTTGTTTTAAATCCGAAAACAACTAAAACATTAGACGAGGTTATAATTGAAAATCCAAAATCGGCGTATAGTGATAAATCGTATTTAATCTTTTTAGCTGCAATGATATTGTTTAGCATTGCCTTTTTGCAATATTTTTCGACCATGCCATTGTACTATAAGGATGTTCATTTTTTAAATGAAAATAAAATAGGATTGTTAATGGGATTAAATGGATTCTTGATTTTTATTTTTGAAATGCCAATTGTAAAATACTTTGAAAGTGGAAAACACACCAAAACTACTTTAATTATTATTGGAGCTATTTTAACGGCCTTAAGTTTTTTAGTACTAAATTTTACTTCTTGGGTTGGTGTTTTAATAATTGGAATGCTACTGATGACAATTGGCGAAATGATAGCCTTTCCGTTTTCTAATGCATTTGCTTTACAACGAGCTAAACGAGGTAATCAAGGAGAATACATGGCTCTATACAGTATTGCTTTTGCAATTGCTCATATTTTAGGTCACAATACTGGAATGCAATTTGTAGATAGATTTGGTTTCGATTTTACCTGGTATGCTACAACTGGTTTAATGGTAATCTGTGTATTTGTTTTGTTATTTTTAAAACGAAGAATGGCTTTAAAAAAAGATTGATATGGATTTAAATCAGGTTACAATTTATTCTATAGATGTAGAAAAATCAGTAGAGTTTTATAAAACTTTAGGTTTGAGACTCATTGTTGATTCAATACCAAGGTATGCTCGTTTTGAATGCCCCGATGGAAATTCTACTTTTTCAATACATTCTATAGATAATTCATCCATAGGAAGTGGAACAACTATATATTTTGAGGATGACAATTTAGATGAATTGGCAAAAAAACTAATTGAAAAAGGAATTGAATTCACACAACTACCTGAAGATAAAATTTGGCTTTGGCGTGAAGCTCATTTAAAAGATCCGGATGGAAATAATATTATTCTCTATAAAGCAGGCACAAATAGAAAATTTCCTTCTTGGAGAATTGATTAATTAATAAAAATAACAGGATAGGCAATTACTTTAATGGCTTTACTTCATTGTTTTTCACTACATGAGATAACACTATTTGTGTTTTGGTTTCACCATAAACAATGAGCTTATCAATAAAATTTTCTAAATGTTTTTGATCATTTAGGGCAACTTCCATAACAAAATTTTCATTCCCTGTTATTCGATAACAATTTAAAACTTCAGGATAAGTTTTGACCTTTTCTAAAAAGGGCTTTAACATACCCATAAATGCTCTTAATGTAATAATCGCTTTGAGCTGATAACCCACTTCATAAGCCGAAATAGAGGTTTTAAAACCTTCAATGATTCCAGAATCTTCCATCTTTTTTATGCGTTCTGAAACTGCTGGTGAACTTATACCAACCTCTCTTCCAATTTCTGCATTGGATTGACGTGCATTTCGTTGCAAACACCTCAAAATATTCCAGTTTAGTGAATCTATTTTCATTTAAAAGAAAAATACATTAAATACATTAATTTTTAAAGTAAATATACAAATATACCTTAATATCGATAGTATTAAATGGAATCTTGTGACTAAATTTGATAAAATTGCTAATAAAAAATGTTAAACCCTATCCCATCTCATTTGTCCGAATTGCCTGTATATCAAAAGGCTATGGATATTATTACCCTTTCACGTAGTATTTCTACCTACCTTGGTCATGATCTTTCGTATCTAAATTCTGATGGTAGTGAGAATTCAAATATTTATTTTTCAGGAGATATTGTGCAACAATCCACTTCAATTGCACCAGAAATAGCAAATGCTGAATTGGAGCGATTTTCTGACAAAAAACATCAACATTTCGCCTCCATACAACAATTAACAAATAGACTTTATCATAATTGCAAACG
>CAYTSL010000104.1:1987-6689 GCA_964440415.1 uncultured Flavobacteriaceae bacterium | reverse complement strand
TCACTAATCCGGTTCATAAGGTCACCAGTTCTGTTTTGCTTGTAAAAATTCAATGATAGTTTTTGATATTGCTGATAGACCTCATTTTTAAGATCGTATTCAACATAGCGTGACACATTAATAATGGTTTGCCTCATTATAAAGGTGAAAAATCCAGCTACAATGGCTGTACCAATTAAGTACAATATATTTTTAAGTAAATTGGATTTAAATAATTCAACATCATCACCATTTTGAATTTGATCATTTACTATATCAATTGTAGAACCAATGAGTTCTGGAACAAAAACGGTGAATAATTTAGCAATAATGGTAATAATAATTCCAAGAAATAATCTAACTCGGTACTTATAAAAATACTTATTTAGATGGAATAATTCTTTCATTTTATAACAGGGAGCAATTTTTTTTTAGACGAACAAAGATACATGAATAAAAAATAATACTACTTTTGCATAGTTATAATTAGTTACACAACTTAACTTAATTAAAGTTCTTAAATATTATGCTCAGCAGACGACATATTCGTGTTAAAGTAATGCAGATGATTTATGCTTTCAACAATTCAGAAAGTATTGATTTAAAATTACCTCAAAAACAGCTACTGCTTAGTATGGAGGACATGTATAATTTATATTTACTTATTATTTCACTGCTCATAAAGGTACATTCAAGGGCCGAAGACTATTTAGATAAATCTAAAGTAAAGCACTTAGCGACCTTGCAAGAGAAGAATCCGAATAAGAAATTCATTGAAAACAAACTGTTTCAGCAGTTAAAAAATAATATCTCGTTTCAAGAAATCCTTAAAAAAAGAAAACCAAATGATTGGAAGTTGGATAGTGAATACGTAGAGATCATCTTCAAGAAAATCCTGGAAAGTGATACCTATGCTCATTATATGCAATCTAATCAATCTTCGTATAATGATGATAAGAACTTTGTTCTTGAAGTATTTAAAGTTGTAATTGCTCCTAACGAAAAACTATACGAATATATTGAGGATAAAAAACTAACGTGGTTGGATGATCTACCAGTTGTTAATACGGGAATTGTAAAATTATTGAAAAAAGCTAAAGAAAATTCACCAGAATCTTATTTTCTACCTAAACTATATAAGGATGATGAAGACAAAGATTTTGCTATTGAACTGTTAAATAAGACTATTTTAAATCAAAATGAGTACAATAAAGAAATAGCCTCTAAAACCATCAATTGGGATAGTGATCGTCTTGCAGTTATAGATAGTATTTTATTAAAGATGGCTGTTTGTGAATTGCAAAACTTTCCATCAATTCCAGCCAAGGTCACAATGAATGAATATCTGGAGATAGCTAAAGAATATTCAACTCCTAAAAGCAGTGTCTTTATTAATGGGATATTAGATAAAATAGTAAAGGAATATGCTGAAACCGGAAAATTAAATAAAACCGGTCGAGGATTGATGTAAATTATTTTTTTACTATTTTTAGCCTTTGAAAATAAAAATGAATATTATGAAAAAAGTATTATTTGGTTTAGGTGCCTTATGCCTCATAGCATTTACCTCATGTAAAGAAGATGCTACTAGTAAAGTTAAAGCAGAAAATGTGGCAGAAGCTGCAAAAAGAGATGCAAACTCAACAAAATTTCCAGTTTTAGAATTTGATAAATCAGAACATGATTTTGGTGAGCTGGAATCAAAAACTAATGTAGAAACAGTTTTTAGCTATACAAATACTGGAGATGCTCCTTTAGTTATTACAAATATTTCCAGTTCATGTGGTTGTACTATTCCAAAGGATTGGAGCAGAGAGCCATTAGCGGCAGGGAAAGACGGAAAGTTTACAGTTAAGTTTAATGGAGCAGGAAATGGTAATGTTACTAAAACAGTAACTGTTACAGCTAATACAGAAAAGGGAAGAGAAGTTGTAAGAATTAAGGCATTCATAAAACCAAATCCTAATGCTCCACAAATACCAGCGTCAGTAAACCTGCAAACTGCAGCAAAAAAAGCTGCTCCTGCAGCAGCAAAAGTTGTAAAGTCTAGCACACAACCAGGTCACGAAGGCCATAACCACGATTAATTTAAAAAGCAATGGGAGAAGGTATAGGTAGTTTTTTACCAATTATATTAATGTTTGTTGTCGTGTATTTCTTTATGATCGCACCACAAATGAAACGTCAAAAAAATGAAAAAAAGTTTGCTTCTGCATTAAAAAAAGGAGACAAAATAATTACTAAAAGCGGAATGCATGGTAAAGTTATTGATCTAAACGATAAAGATGCGAGTTGCATAATTGAGACCATGTCAGGAAAAATAAAATTCGACAGGTCGGCCATATCTATGGAAATGAGTAAGAAACTCAATGCACCTCCTGCAGTTAAAAAATAATTTAATTAAAGCAGCTATTTAGCTGCTTTTTTTATACCTATAAAACTGACTAAAATGAAATCAATTAAACTAGTAACTACTGTTTTATTATTTACAATTGCTTTGTTGATGTCCTGCAACGACTCAGAGAAAAGACCTTATAAAGAATTGGAGGCTGAACTTGAATTTGAGACCATGGCCTTGCTTGGTGAAGGTGCTTTCTGGAATCATAAAACTAAAGAATTGTATTGGGTAGATATTGAAGATAAAAAGTTTAATATCTACAATCCATCCTCGGTAACTAACCGTAGTATTTCAATGCCATCTCTTATTGGCACTGTAGTTCCATATCAAGAAAATGAGGCTGTTGTTGCACTTTTAGATGGGATATATAAAGTTGATCTGGAGACTGAAGAACTAAACATACTTTCTGATGTAGAATCCAATATGCCTGAAAATAGGTTTAATGATGGAAAATGCGACCCTAATGGCAATCTTTGGGTAGGATCTATGCATTTCGGTCAGTCAAAACCAAATGCCAGTGTTTATAAGATAAATGAACAAGGTGAAACAACTAAAATGATTGATAGTGTCACCATATCCAATGGTATAGTTTGGACAAAGGATGCTAAAACCATGTACTATATAGATACACCTACGGGAAATATAATGAGGTACGATTATGATAGTAAAACCAGCACAGTTTCTAATGGTAAGATTGCAGTTAAAGTATCAGAAGACCTTGGATTTCCTGATGGAATGGCCATTGACGAAAATGATATGCTATGGGTTGGCATGTGGAATGGTAATGCAGTAGCTCATTTTGATCCAAAATCAGGAAAATTGGTTTCAAAAATTTTAGTTCCTGCCCATAATGTAACGTCGTGCGCATTTGGCGGAGATAACCTAGATATCTTGTACATAACAACATCTAGTTTAGATATGACAGAAGAGGAGCAAGAGGCTTTCCCAATGGCTGGTTCAATCTTTCAAGCGAAACCTGGTGTAAAAGGTGTTAAAAGTCGTTTTTTTGGGAATTAAATAGTTTCCATTTATTTTAATCTAGATCATGATAGATTACCAACTTATTTTTGCTGTACTATTTGGGATAATTCTTCTTTTAACCTTAATCCTACGATTTAAAATTCAGGCATTTATTGCCCTCCTTATCGCTAGTATTTTTGTAGGAATTTTGGCTGGAATGCAACCCTTGGATATTGTTAAAACCATTAAAGATGGAATGGGCAATACATTAGGTTTTGTGGCTGTTGTTGTTGGTTTAGGAGCTATGTTTGGTGCTATTTTAGAGCATTCTGGTGGAGCTGAAGCATTAGCCAAATATTTACTAAATAAATTTGGTGAAAATAATACGACATCAGCTCTTATGATAACGGGATTTTTTGTGGCTATTCCGGTATTCTTTGATGTGGGATTCATCATTTTAGTTCCTTTGATCTATTCGCTTCAGAGAAAAACAAAAAAATCATTGTTGCTTTATGGAATGCCACTTTTGGCGGGTTTAGCCATTACGCATGCATTTATTCCGCCAACTCCTGGACCAGTTGCTGTAGCAGATATTTTAAAGGCTGATCTGGGCTGGGTCATCTTAATTGGTTTTATTGCCGGAATTCCAACAGCAATTATTAGTGGACCAATCTTCGCCAAATATATTGCTAAAAGAATTCATATTAATGCACCGGAATTGTTAAGTGACCATGAATATAAAAACGACTTTCCATCTGTTGGAGTGATTTTAGCAATAATAGGGTTACCTATAATCCTAATTGTGGGAAATACATTTCTTAATAGTCCACTTCTTGAAAACCTGAATATTCCAGAAACAATTAAAAATTGGATGGGATTGATTGGTCATCCATTCTCTGCTTTAATAATAGCCAATTTAATTGCCTGGTATGTTTTAGGTATACGAAGAGGAGTTGAGAAGAAGGATTTATTGAAGATTACCACAAAATCCATGGGTCCTGCTGGAATCATAATTTTGCTGACTGGTGCAGGAGGAGTTTTTAAAGAAATGCTGGTAAATACAGGATCAGGAGAAATGATAGCTAACTATTTATCAAGCAGTGGTATGGGAATACTTTTATTCGCATTCATTATTGCTGCATTGATAAGAATAATGCAAGGTTCGGCTACAGTTGCTATGATAACTGCTGCAGGGGTAACAGCACCTTTATTGATTGGAGATGTTGGTGAAATTCAAAAAGCACTTATCGTAATAGCTATTGCATCAGGAGCGTCAATCATGTCTCATGTGAATGATAGTGGATTTTGGTTAGTAAGTAAATATTTGGGATTAACCGAGAAACAAACTTTTAGAAGTTGGACAGT
>CAYTSL010000104.1:0-1887 GCA_964440415.1 uncultured Flavobacteriaceae bacterium | reverse complement strand
TCTTGAGCATTTGTAAGCAACTTTTTCTCATCTTTTAAAAAGACTCCGTTAAAGAACCAGATCCCGAAGTGATTTTTGAAAGCTCCAAGGCCAATAACATTCTTCCCATTTACTGTATAAACAGGAGCATTCCATTTTAGAGTTTCTTTTGTTTCAGTAGAATTGATAATGTTCCTTAAAGTTGTTAAGGATTTAGTCCAATTAGAATGAACTTCTAAATACTCCTCAACAGAGTTTACTTTTTTCAACATAGCTTAAATTGTTCCAATAAAAAAGCAGCTTTTTCAAGCTGCTTAAATATATGAAATTCAAAATGTATCATTACTGTTTCATAGTGACTATACGTTGAGGTAAAGGAGCATCGTAACCAGCTTTACCTAATGCTTCAACAATTTGTTGACGTGTGTCCCAATATACATCCCAATAATTATCTGTTGTAGAATATGGTAATGCTAACAACTCAACACCATTCTGTCCTAGATTATTAACAGCTACTCTTGGAGCTGGATCTTGCATAACGTTGCTATCGTTTTTAAGCACATCCATAACTATTTGTTTTGCTTTTTGAATATCTGCACCATATTGAATCCCAAAAGGCATATCCACACGTAAGTTGCCAATGCTTGAGTAATTCACAATTTTGTTGGACGTTACTGTTCCGTTAGGGATTATGGATGTTTTATTTTGAAAGGTTTCAAGGATAGTTACAAACACAGAAATCTCTTTTACAAATCCCAATTCACCATCAACCTCTATTAAATCACCAACTTTAAACGGTTTGAAAGTTAATAACATAACTCCAGAGGCCAAATGACCCAGAGAACCTTGAAAACCTAGAGCAATTGCTCCACCTGCTAAACCTAATAAGGCAATAAATGACGCTGTTTTAATACCGACAATTCCTGCAACCGAAATAAATAAGACAGCTTTTAATATGAATGAAAGAATTGTAATTAAAAAAGGTTTTAAGGTGTCGTCCATATTAGACCTATCTAATCCTTTTTTAAGGAGCTTCATTAATTTACCAATAATCCAAAGTCCAATAATAAAGGCAACAATTGCACCTAAAATAGAAGGAGCCCAATCTCCAATTCCTCCTGCGACAGAGTTGTAAAAATTTGATAATGATTCTGTGATAGTATCCATATGTTTATGTATTTAATTTTTTAAATAAGAAATTATGAATAAAAATAAGGAGAAACTTTTGTACAAAAAATTAACCGATTGTTATTTAAAAATAGCAATCGGTTAAACAGTAAAAATATACGATTAAATGATTTTATTTATGCATTACAATTTACCAAATCCCTGCATAATCTAATCTTTCACCAGAATGATAATTTAGATAATCAAACTTTAGTTTTGTTATTTGTCTAATATGCAAGTAATCATGTGCTAACCAATTATCAAAAAAATGTTTGGCTGATAAATCACCAACTTTTGGATGAGTGTAATAATTATCCCATTTAGGATTTTTTAGTGATTTTAACCAGCTAATAGAATCATCTCTTTCTGCCAAAAACTTATCCAACATTGATTTGTAGTTCTGTTGGACGTATTTGCGTTCAGTTACCCAATCAATTGGATTGAAAGGAGGTGGAGTTTCATTAGGTCGTTCTAAAACCCATTTGGTTCTAAATCTGAAATCTTCACGTTCCTCATCATACAAATGACACAGAATTTCAAGCAAACACCATTTTTCAGGAGTTTGCCTCCATAAGAACAAATCTTCTTTTTCATCCTTAAAAAGTTCTTTAAAGATGAGTTTGTTTTTTTGAAGTTGTTCTACAACAAAATCCATGATTCTTATTTCTCTCTTGCTTGTGTTAATTCTGCTATTTTAATAATGACTTCAGTTGCTTTAATAATGCTTTCTACTGGAACATA
>CAYTSL010000103.1:0-6699 GCA_964440415.1 uncultured Flavobacteriaceae bacterium | reverse complement strand
TTGGATCATACTATAGGCAACGGACAAATTTGAATATACAGGAGTGAGCAAACTATCTTTTTGCAATGCCATTTTATAATGCTTAATTGCATTTTGAGCATCATTTTTCTGTAAATAATAATCTCCCAGTTGCATTCTGCCCGTTGAAAAATCGGCGTTGCCAAAAAGCATGGTTTCCAACTCATTACGGGATGATGAAAGGTTGATATTATCATTTGGATCAAGTGTATTTTCATCGAGGCCCATGACCAATTGAGCAGCCCCGATCCGCACCATTTTAGTGGGGTCGTTTACGAATTTTAAAGCCATTGATGTTCTAACCTGAGGAGAAAATGCTCTGAACTTCAATAATGCTTTATATCTGACCAGTGCAGAAGAATCATTTAGGGCTTTCAGTAAGGTATTGTATTGTTCTTCACTGGTAAAGTTCAAATTTTGAATAACCGTGGCCCTTGCAATACTAGGAAAATTCACATCATTTATAAACCTATCCAACATTTGCCGCTCAGCTACACTTATGTCTGTTTTACTACTGACTAATAAGGCATCTGAAAAATGTTCTTTACGTTCATTGCCATACCATTCTTTAATACTACTAGCAGCCCATTGATCGCTCTTATCTTTATGACATCCAGTGCATGCATTTGGTGTTCCAAAGGCCACGGACTGATCAGGGCGAGGAATTCTAAAACTATGATCCCGACGAAAGTCATTGCCCATATAATTTTTTCCAGTCATATGACAATTTATACACAAACTTGCTTCGGTATTTTCTGCATGGAAATGATGCTTTTCGGTATCGTAAACAGCTGGAACATGGCATTGTAAACATAATTTGTTGCCATCAAACTTAAGCTTTAAGGAATGGGGGTCATGGCAATCAGTACATCTCACCCCTTGTGCATACATTTTACTTTGCCTAAAAGAACCATACACATAATCTTCTTCATCTATTTGGCCATCCCCATGATAATATTCTGTGTTGAGTGTTTGCAAAATGTATTGATCTTCAACGTTCTTTCCTGGCTCCATATTAGCAGTTAGCTTGGTTCGCCGTGCATGGCAACCGGCACATTGATTTAGTTGTTCAAATTGCTTTACTCCTTTTAAAATATTGGTGTTTTTGCCGTTTGGGTTTTCGGCAGCCCATTTTATATGGTCTTTGGCCGGACCATGACAACTTTCACAAGCAACGTTTATCTCATTATAGGTTGTATGAAAGGCATCTGCTTCAACGTCATAATTCTTTTCCAAATTAGTTGAATGACATTCCGCGCACATGGTATTCCAGTTCTGGGCTCCTTGGGTCCAGTGCAACCAATCATTCGGGACTATCTCTTGTCCTTTATATTGATGATACCACTTCTTCTCAACAACATCCCAGGTAACCCTTAATACCTGTTTTTTTCCTTTATCAAAATCAACCAGATATTGCTGTAAAGGAGTCACTCCAAACGTATAGGCGACTTTATATTCTTTTTCAGTTTTATCCAATTCGTTTACTGTAACGAAGAACTCTTTATTTTTTTTAAAAAAGAGATAGGAGACGCCATCGATCTCAGCATTCACATTATTGAAGTCGCCAAGTACGGTAGAATCATTGGCAATTTGCATAGCCAAGTCATGATGGGAACCCTGCCACTTATCAACTTCCTCTTTATGGCAATCTATACATGCATTGGTACCTACGTATTTGGACCCAACACTAGTAATAGGATCAGTTGTGGTGTATTGATTATTGTCAGATTTACAGGAAGTACACAAAAAGTAAAAAATAGCACTAAATAATATTCTGCAAATAAATAACAAAGAAGAGTTTTGGGTAGGTATTGTTATTATCATAAGTAGAATCTGGTATAGTAATAGCCAAATTTAGATAAATATTAGCTAATATTTCTTGCTACATATTTAAAATATTTATTTTGCTCCAACGCCTCCACAAATGTATTAGTGTGGCGTAACGCCATATAATTGGGTTGATTTTTTTCTTCCTCGCAACACAAAATCACCCACATTTTCAAAGGAAAAATCGGGCAAATTTTTTACGCGTTCATATATATCATCCGAGATAAGCAATGTACGATCAAAAGTTTTACATTGTTCCTGAATTCTAGCAGCCACATTGATTGTGTCTCCATGGTACGCTATTTCACGCTTTAAGTTTCCTACTTCCACCACCGTAACAGGCCCAAGGTGTAATCCCGCCTTAAAGATAGGCTGTACACCATACTCAGATTGGTAATACTCAGCCTTGGATTCCAGTGCATGGGTAAAGGCGTTAAAGGCATGAATACAATTATCCAATTGTTCCTCTTCATGAACTTTCCAAGTAAGTACCACCTCATCGCCCACGTATTGGTATATATGGGCATTATAGGGATCCACAACAGATAAATCGTAGAAGCAATCCTGGATAAACCTGCTGTATTTAAAATGGCCCAATTTCTCCGCTATGGTTGTTGACCCCATCAAATCGAGAAACATAAAAGCAGTTATTTCCTCTCTTGGTGTATGAAATTTCCCGGTCACCAGTTTTGCCAAATTTCCCTTCCCCAATAATTTATTGATTTGAATAAGTAATATTATGGCACTGTTGACAAGGATGGAATAAAACAAATATACCAGTAACACGGGATGGCTGAGAAATTCCATAAAAGACAGCTTTTGAGAAACGCCGGTTACACCGGTTAATTTTAAACCCACATATAGCAGAAAATAGAGGACAAGCATTAACATCAAATGGCCGAATAATGCTTTGAGTATAAATTCCCTAAAAGACACACTTTTAATAGAGTAACTTTCATATGCATATTGTACACTGCCAAATATAAGACCCGCAAAAATAGAAATGCAGAGTAAGATAATAAGGACGGTCAGCGGTGTAGTCGTTACATTCACTACCGCTAAGTAGGTATCATTAACACCAACCCTTCTTAATACGCGCCACAGTACTAAAGCAATGATCCATCCAATAGTGAAAGCAGTAACTTTTTTTATCCAATAATTCTTCATACTACTTGTTAAAATTACACGAAACAAAATTATACCTCTTGAGCGAGTTTATAGTATAGGCAACAAATTGAAAATTTCTATCAGTCACTATAATTGATTTACAATCAAATATAGTATATTTGGTCACGATTTTATTAATTGCAATACTCCCCATTAAATAATAGGTAATAGATGAAAAAGATTACACTACTGTTATTGTTTTTTATTTCAATAACTGTACTCTCACAAGACAAGAAAACCTATAATATTGGGATTTTAACAGATACAGGCTCATCAGAGCTTACCCCCTTATTGGATGAGCTGATAAATGAAATCACCGCTGTTGTAGGAGAAGATGCCATTATTCAATTTTCCGATGAGCACTTGCTTACCAACGATTTGAATCTGGTAAAGGCGGAGGCCAATTATCAGGTACTCCTTAATTCTGATGTGGACATTATTTTGGCATTCGGTCTTATTAATAATAAAATCATTACCAAAAAAAAAGTATTTCCCAAACCCACAATACTTTTCGGTGCGGTCAATGAGGATTTTTTAACTATTGATAAAGAAAATCAAACCTCCGGAATACCAAATTTGACCTATCTCGTGGCCTCAAAATCTCACAAAAACGATCTGGCCACTTTTAAGGAATTAACAGGTTTTAAAAAAGTTGGCATCATTATCCAACAACCATTTTTGGATATTTTTCCTTACACTTCCTTATTTGATGCAGCGCTTGAGAAACTCAATGCATCTTATACCATAATTCCATTTAATTCATATGAAGACATTGCCTCCAATCTAAATGAAATAGATGCGGTATATATTGCGGAAGGATTTAATTTGAGTAATGCTGAAATACTGGCTCTTGCCAATGAATGTATTCGATTAAAGCTTCCGACTTTTACTGCAAATAGTGTAGATGAAGTTAAAATTGGGCTTTTGGCTACTAATCAGGCAGAACAAAATCTCACCCAGTTTTTTCGTAGGACAGCGCTCACAATCGAAAGGTATGTTGGCGGTGCCGAACTTGCAGATCTTCCTATCTATATTAGTTTTGACACTAAACTTACAATTAATTACAATACAGCAGAGCTCATTGGTCTTCCAATTAAATACAGCCTTATTTCAAAAACTGATTTTCTTGGAGATTTCGACAAAAAACTTTCTGAAAAGAAATATAATATCCTTCAAGTAATGAATGATGTACTGGTGAATAACCTGCTACTCCAAAGTAGTCAGAAAGATGTAGATCTTAGTGAAAAAGATGTACAAGCAGCTTGGACCAATTATTTACCGAACATTACTGCCAATACATCCGCTACCTATGTAGACTCAGATTTGGCTGCTGCTTCCCAAGGATTGGATCCAGAATACTCTACGGATGGCAACATTACATTATCGCAAACCTTATTTTCGCCGGAAGCCAATGCGAATATTAAGGTACAAAAAGACCTGTTGGAATCACAAAAACAACGCTTTAGTGCAGAGCAGTTAGATGCTTTGTTCGAGGCATCCAATGCCTATTTTAACGCACTGATTTTTAAATCGAATCTTCGGATTCGTGCTACCAATATGAAACTGACCAAAAAAAATCTCCAGATTGCCCAAGAAAATTATGAAGCAGGCCAGGCAGGTAAATCGGACGTCCTCAGGTTTAGAAGTGAATTAGCTCAGGACATGCAGGTAATGATAGAAGCGGCCAATACTTTGAAACAAGGATTTTTTGCGCTTAATCAGGTGCTTAACAACGCTGTAGATTATAATATAGACGTAGACGAGGCTGAACTTGAAGAAGGCTTGTTTAGTGAATATAGTTATACACAATTAAGGGGACTATTGGATGACCCCACCTTGCGTAATTCATTTGTAAATTTCCTAATTCAAGAAGCCAAGAATAATGCTCCTGAATTAAAGTCTTTGGACTTTGATATTGCAGCAATTGGCAGGAGTGTTAAGCTAAATTCAGAAGGACGGTTTTTACCCACATTGGCCCTTCAGGGGCAATACAACCAAAATTTTAGCCAGTGGGGAACAGGAGTTAATCCAAACGCCCTGGATAATAATTATAATGTTGGTCTAAACCTTTCCATTCCCATTGTAGATCAGAACAGAAAAAATATTAACCGTCAAATAGCATTAATACAAAAAGACCAACTGGATATTTATAAAAGCAATACGCAGTTGGCCATTGAGACCAATGTAAATAACGCTGTGATTGCCATTATTAACGAAGTATCCAATATAGAACTTTCGACAGTCTCTGAAACGGCCGCAGAAGAAGCACTGGATCTCACCCAAACATCGTACTCCAATGGGGCAGTGAGCATTGTACAACTTATAGACGCCCAGAATAACTTTTTAACATCCAGTTTGGCCAAATCCAACGCAGTATATAATTATCTATTGTCCAGTTTACGACTGGAACGATTTATGGGGTACTATTTTTTACTGCATACCAAGGCTGAAAATGACGAATTCTTAGGCCGATACACGACATTTTTAGAACAAAACAACAATTAATGAACTATTGAATTATGAAATACAAAGGTGTATTGATATTGGTCACTGTTTTATTTCTTTTTGCTTCTTGCAAGGATAAAACGGTTGAGAAAGAAGTGCCGGTTCGACCCGTACTATATCAAGAAGTAGGGTATTTAGGTGGGGCTAATAGCCGTACGTTTAGCGGAACAGCCCGCACGGAAAGGGTAATTAACCTAAGTTTCAGAAGCAGTGGAATCATCACTTTTTTTGATCTTAAAATTGGTAAGGTAGTGAAGAAAGGCGATCAGCTGGCCAAATTGGACAATGTTCAGGCGCGCTTGAGTTATGAATCGGCCATTTCAGCAGAGAACAGTGCCGCTTCACAAATGAATACCGCTAAACTTAGTCTCGAGCGAACCCGGGTGCTCTATGAAAAAGGGAGTTTGTCGCTCAGTGAATATGAAAGTGCCAAAAACTCCTTTACAACAGCCCAGGCCAGTTTTGAATCTGCGCAACGAAAGGTTGGCATTGAACAAGAACAGATCCGGTTTGGCTTTTTAAATGCCCCTGAGGATGGAATTATTGCCGCGGTCAACGCCGAGATCGAAGAGAACGTTTCCCCGGGTCAAAACATTGCGATCTTAAATGCCGGAACCGATATGGAAATTGGTTTAGGCCTCCCCGAGTCTATCATCAACAGGGTGAGTTCATCTATGAAAGTAAGCGTCGACTTTCCCGTATTAGGTGACACATCATATTCAGGTACAGTGACAGAGGTGTCCCCTTCTGTCGATAGAAATACCGCAACCTATCCGATTCGTATTAGGGTTGACAATCCCACAGATGATATTCGTTCCGGGATGGCGGCAAACATTACCTTCAATTTTGTGGATGCCTCGACTTCAGCAAAACAATTGGTAGTCCCGCCCATTTCTGTGGGAGAGGACGCCAATGGGAATTTTGTTTTTTTAATAGAAGTATCTGGTGATAAGACAATAACCAAGAAGCAACCAATTACGATTGGTAAATTAACTTCGGAAGGTTTTGAAGTATCAGAAGGATTAACTGCTGGTCAAAAAATTGCGATAGCAGGATTACAGACGTTACTTGACGGACAAGAAGTGAAGATAGAGTAGTTACATTCAATAAAAAATTTCTATCTCTAGCTATTAGGGTTTTCAAAAAACAATCATCAAACTATGAATCTTACCAAATTCTCCA
>CAYTSL010000102.1:0-6700 GCA_964440415.1 uncultured Flavobacteriaceae bacterium | reverse complement strand
CTTCATCCAGGGTCACATTTCTTGTACTCCCAACATTAAAATACTCTCCGCGTACAGACCAAAATTTAGACTTAGAAAATCTCCAGTAGAAATTAAAATTAAAGGTGTTAGTCCCCTTTCTAAGACCAAGGGTCTCGTCAAAATCTACGTCTGCAAGATCTGCTATATCATCTATGGTAATATTACCCTCTACTTCGAATTTTATATCTCTGTTTGGAAAATACCAGCCAGCTCCAATTATAATTTTATCCGCAAGAAGGGGGTGCTTATCATCTTCATCTTGAGAAAACGCTGAGCTAAAAGTGACTAATAAAACAATGATGGTAAGTATACTTTTCATTTTTTCTAAATTTTAATAATAATTGGTATTTGCTAAAATCTTTAACCTAAAACTACTTATAGTAGTAGTATGCGAATTAATTTAAATCTGCCGCGCAATCTGCTAGTTTTTTAGTGTCTTTTCAATTCATCAAATTGTCACATACCTTTGTACCAATTCTATTTTTGCACTAAATAGTCCTACTCATTTTATTTGTGAGGCTTCAATTATAAATTTACATTATTTATTCTTATTCACCATTTTTTTACCAACATTAAACACCGGATAGAACTTTATCCCTAAAAAATTCTTAGCATTTATGTATTCTCTCAATACCACTAAGATGGTATTGCGCTTTTTTACAGCATATTCTATTTTTATTATACAGCTAAATAGATCTATATAATAGAATAAGTGAATTTAATGACGGTATTAATTGCAACGTACTCTAAAAAAGTGCTAAACAAAAAGGATCATTAGCGCTCCTGCAATGGTAAGAAGAACATTTGAAAATGCATAAGCTCCAGTATAACCAAATATTTCGAATTTGATAAAACAGAAAAGCATCTGAAAATATAAAATACTGCTTTTTCATGGATGCTATAATTCATTGCGCCGGAATTTCCTGCCGGAAATTCATATCTTTAAACCAACGCTAGGTTCTCGCGGAATAGTCCTCGCGGACAATTCCACAACGAAACCATGGTCCAACCGTTGCGTGTAATTAAAAATTAATAATCATGAAAAAACATATTTCAAAAATTATAATATCAATACTTATTTTGGTTATTTCCATTTTTTGGTTTACATATTTACGTCCATCATTAAAGATTGCGACAGGGTACACTGCTAAATATGTATGTTCATCTACTTTTTTGTCTAATATTTCAAATAAAAAAACAGAAAGTGCTCTAAATCTTTTTCTTATACGCAGTGTTAAATATTCTGTTGATAGTACTAAAATGCAAGTGAAAGCCTCTTTTTTAGGATTAGTAAAACAAACAGCCTCTTATTATAAAAACGGAAACTCTTGCGGATGTATTATAGGGGAACCAGATTTTTCTAATCAAGAGATGAAAGATTCCTATTTATCTCAAGTAAAAAAAGATGCATCAGAAGTTTTATGGCCTCAAGGAAATGAATTAAATTATGTAATTCCTCAAAATATTGACAGTTTAAAAATAAAAAATATTTTAAAGAATACGCTAAAAGCAAATTCTGAAATTTTAGCAATAACAGTCGCTTATAAAAATTTCTTACTTGGAGAAGAATATAGTGAAGGAGTCGATAAAAATACTCGCCTTTTAGGTTGGTCAATGACTAAAACTATAGGAAATTCTCTTTTTGGAATATTAGAAAAAAATAATATCATAAATGTAAATGATGCTGCTGGAATTGAAAGCTGGAAAAATGATGAAAGAAAAAATATAACTATCAATAATTTACTCCAAATGAGTAGCGGCTTAAAATGGATTGAAAATTATTCTAAACTTTCAAATGTTACCACTATGCTGTATCTAAAAGAAAACTTTCCTGCATACGCAATAGAATCTAAAGCAAAAGAAGAACCAAATCAAAAATGGCTTTATTCATCTGGAACAACAAACATATTATCTAAAATAATGAGGTCTAAATTTGATAGTTATGATGAATATCTTTCATTTCCATACGATTCTCTTTTTCATCAGATAAATATGAAAAGTGCTATTATTGAATTAGACAATAATGGTAATCATCTTCTATCTTCTTATGGATGGGCAAATGCTAGAGACTGGACTAGATTTGGATTATTATATCTTAATAATGGAAATTGGTTTGGAAAACAAATCTTCTCTGAAAAATGGGTCGAATATAGCACTACACCGGCACTAAAATCCAATGGCAAATACGGTGCGCAAATATGGTTAAATACTTTTGGCGAAAAGCTTCCAAGTGTACCTCATGATGCTTATTACGAAAATGGATTTGGTGGACAAAGAATACTAATTATTCCTTCAAAAAACATAGTAATTACTATCCTGAGTGGAAATCAAAATGATTTTGATTTTGATTTATTTTATAAGAATGTATTAAGTTGCTTTTAATTATTAATGTTTCTTAAATTCAATTGGTAAATTGTTAAATGATAATGTTAACAATAATAAGAAAACTACACACAACAAAAGATATAGAGAATATGTGTCTGAAGAAAACTTTGAAGGGTATTTAATAGACCTTACTAAAACTCCTTGCTCGGTATGGGGTTTTTGAGAAAAAAAACTTATACCACCACATCGTGCTATATCGTCCCTTGCTCAGGTGTAATAGGTGGAGGCCTGATTTAATCATAACAAACTGCAAGCACCAGTTCGTATTTTATTATAAAGCGAATATCCTAGATTACTAATTCAGATTAATTGGTTCAGTAAATAAATTTCATCAATCAACCTGTTGAAAACTTGTTTCTACAAAATCAAAATAAACATCTTTTCCCTGGATTAGAATATCTCTTGGAATTCTTTCGTTATACTTATGAATATTGTCTAAATATTTTATATCCATTTTAATTGGAATACACGATAATGCTGTTACTCCTTTAGCCCTAAAAATACCCGTATCGTTAAAACTTGGAACGAAAATCTTCAAAACATGACTATCTGGATAATTTTTTAAAATGGAGTTTTTTAAGTTTGTATAAAATATATTTTCTTCTTCTATAGGTACCATTTCTGGCATTTCATTCAATATGGTTATTTTAACTTTGTTACTCTTTATATTTCTCTTCAATTCTTGTAAAAATTCATCTCTTGATTGGGAGGGCAATAATCTACAATCCAAAAGGGCATCAATTTTATTTGGAATAACATTTACTACATTAATATTACTGTCTATACTTGTTAGAGTTATTGAGTTTGAAAAGAGTGAAAAGAGTTCAGGCTGTTTTCTTAATTTAGGTACTATTAAAAACTTAAAAAATTTAGGATGTTTTAATACAAAAGAATAGAACCCCTTTTCTAACTCCCCTAACTGTTTTAATATACTTGTATTCAAGTTGTTAAATATTGCTTTTTGTTTCTTTTTTAATAGACGATTCAATACGGTTACCATTTCTTTATTTGCATATTGAATTGGTGTCACTGAGCTATGACCTATTGCTTCTAATTCAATTTCTAATTTAACCCAAAAAGCTCTTTTATGCGCAACCGAAATTCCAAAAACATTATGATTGTCTTTGGCTTTTATAACACCACTTAATTCTGGCGGACCTTCACCGATTATCAAAGTCGGATTTAATTCTTCAAAATAATTTTCAACAACATATTTTACTCCTCCATCACATTGGCTTTCTTCACAAGAAACAGCTAAAAATGTTACATTATAAGGAATATTAGATTCTTTATATTTTCTACATATTTCAACAATACTAGCCAATTGCATTATAGCCGGACCTTTGTTATCAAATGCTCCACGCCCCCAAATCTCATTCTCTATAATTGCACCAGAAAATGGTGAAAACTCCCACTTTTCCAAATCGCCAGAAGGAATTACGTCAATATGATTTAGAAAAATAATATTTGGTATATTTTCGGTTAATGGTCTTATAGATGCTGCAAAGTTGTAATTCCCATTTTCATCTCCCATTTGGGTAACATATAAGTCATTATCCTCACATAAATTTTTTAAAAATTCACCCGCTTCTTTTTCCATACCACTCACTGATTCAAATTGGATATATTTACTCAAAATAATCTCCATATTCAACTCATCTTGATTGAAATTGAAATTGAATTCATTAGCCAGAGTTTGAGAATGACAATTAATACTAAATAGTAAAACGGTTATGTAAATGAAAATAAGTAAATATAATTTGCCTAGTAATCTTTTAATTAAAATTAGCATAAAGAAAATAAAATAGTTTGCTATAAACTGTAGCGCTTGAATTTTTAGCAATTTTTTAAAAACACCAATCATTGATAAATGATAAGCTTTTAGAAAAGCCCAATATACTACATTTTAATTATAATTGGATTTAGGCATAAAAATAACTTAATTTCTTGAATGGTTTTGCCAAAGTCACTCCTCATTTTGCTAACATTAAACAATTATCATCGCCTAGTTTCTTACGGATTTTTCTAAAGAATGGAATCAAAGCTTGGTTTAGACTTTAAATATAGAAAAATAAACTTCTAAGGTGGTTAAGAGCATAACACCAACTAATCCGTCATCTGTAATGGTAGCAAATACTGTGGTGGTATATTATATTTAGAACTATGGTTTTGTAACCTAAAATCAGCTATTTAAACAACACTAGCAAAAGCAAATTATATTTGTTTAACAGTGATAAAACTTTATCAACTTCCTTCCTAGATTGATTTAGATAATAATTCAATTGAAAGTTAAATTAAATAATCTCAATTAACAATCAAGATTTGAAATTGTTGTGAAACTTTTTTCAATTTCAAATGTGAATTTATATTACTTAATTAAGTAATTTAATTCGCAATGTTTTATCAGCTGTTGTAAAGATTCTGCAATTACCAATTCAACATCAACATGATCTTCTTTAAGGATATTCAAAGACGAATTCAACTTTTCAAGATCTTTATTGGTTAGAGTTTTATTTGTAAAAGCTGAAACAAGTATTGTTGATACTTTAGATAAATTTAAGGATAAAGCTTCTAACGGTTTTACATTTGGTTGGTTGGATATTTTTAAAAAGCTATCATGATTTTTAGACCATTTATTTAAATACGATAACACTTGAATTGAATTGTCATTGTCTGCCTCATTAATAAAAACAGAAACCACATCGTTAAATAAAACGGCATCTTCAGCATCTGCCACACAGGCATCAGCAAACAAAGTAAAAGGTGAAAAAGTTTTATACTCTGTACCTTCTTCATTTCTAGAATACACCTTTACTGGTTCACAAACTTTAGAAAGTGTTATTAAAGGCTTGATGTCTTGATTGTTAGTCATATTTCTTAAAATAACGTCTCTGTTTTTAATATGAGTTATTCCAAGTTCCTCTAACCTGAAAGAAACTTCTTTTAGCCTATCTTTCATATTATCTACATCATTGACTTCTTTTGGAGACCAAAAGCGTTCAGCAATAGCAGCTGTACGTGGCCATATTCTTGAATCAATAGTTAAAGGTGTTACCAACTCACTCCACATGGTTGCTTCGCCACCTAAAATGCGTGATCGCTCTTCTTGGGTAAGGATTACATCACCAATTGGTTCAACTGAATAATGATGTTCTACGGATAGCATTCTATCTATATAGAATCCAGCCGAGAGAATGGTATTATAACCATTTTTGGCGGCATCAATTAAAGTTCCTCCTTTAGCAAAACCTTCATGTTCACCTCTCCATGAATGAATAATTGCAGTAGTTGGCATATTAGGAGTCATAATCTCATCCCAACCCATTAATTTTTTCCCTAGCTTATTGAGGGTTTTTTCTAATTTAATATTAAAATACGTTTGAAGGTCATGATTGGTTTTTAATTTGTTTTTTCGTTTGAACCGTTGTATTTTTTTGTTTTCGTCCCAGTGTTTACCTTCATTTTCATCACCTCCTATATGAAAATATTCATCTGGAAATAGAGGTGTAATTTCTTTAAATAAGTTGTTCAGAAACTCGTAAGTTTTATCATTTGTTGGGTCTAATGTTGGATTAAAAATTCCTGAATTTCTTTCAACTGTATACGTTGCGCCTTCTATACTTCCTAATTCTGGATAAGCACTTAAAATAGCAGTAGCATGGCCTGGAATATCAAATTCTGGAACTACTCTAATTCCTAAATTAGATGCATAGGCAACGACATCTAGTATTTGTTCTTGTGTATAATATAAGCCGTCTGAAACTTTTTCGTGAAGTTTTGGATAAACCTTTGATTCTACTCTAAATCCCTGATCATCTGTTAAATGCCAATGAAAAACATTCAGTTTTACAGATGCCATTGCATCTAAATTACGCTTAAGAACATCTATGGGTTGAAAATGCCTAGCAACGTCAATCATTAATCCTCGCCAAACAAATCTTGGTGAATCTCTAATCGTTACTCCTGAAAAGTAATATCCTTTCTCATCATAACTAACTAATTGTAATAATGTTTGAATACCCCTTAAAGCTCCAATATCTGTATTAGCATTAATAACTATGTTATCATTAGTAACATCTAAAGAATAGGATTCATCATCATTAATATTCAGATTTGATACGGATTCAAAGTTTATCTGTATTTGTGAATCTGTATTATTAACGGGAAATCCTTCTTTTAAAAATACTCCTGTTCTATCTGTAAGTCGTCTTAAGAAACTAACTACTGCATTACGAACTCGCCCTTGATCTTCACCATTTACAGAGATCGAGAGGTCGCTATCAATCATAAATTT
>CAYTSL010000101.1:0-6754 GCA_964440415.1 uncultured Flavobacteriaceae bacterium | reverse complement strand
ATGCTGGAATTGCAATATATGAACCTTTTGAGCATACTACAGAAGCATCTTTTGATCGTCAATTTAACACCAATGTAAAAGGATTATATTTTAATATTCAAAAAGCATTGCCTTTAATGAAGAATGGAGGTGCCATTGTTTTAACCACATCGATTGCCAACCAAATAGGAATGCCAAATACCAGTGCTTATTCAGCTTCAAAAGCTGCGGTAAGAAGTTTTGCAAGAACACTTTCTGCAGAACTAATAGAAAAAGGAATTCGTGTAAATTGTGTCTCTCCTGGACCTATTGAAACACCTATTTTTACTAAAATGGGAATTCCTCCAGAAGCAGTAAACGACACAAAATTGCAAATAGCAAGTGGAGTACCAATGAAACGAATGGGTACCGCCGATGAAGTTGCAAAAGCAGCATTGTTTCTAGCTTCAAGCGATTCTTCTTTTACTACAGGAATTGATTTGACAGTGGATGGCGGAATGGCGAGTTTGTAATTAATAAAATATAGTAAAAATGAAAATAATTAAAGAAATATCAATTGGAAAATCAGTTGAAAACTCTTGGGAAATTCTAGGTAATCAATTTGGAGAAATTGACAAATGGTCAAGTTTTATCAGTCATTCAGAATTGTCTGGAAAGGTTGGTATTGGGGTAGTGAGATCTATTGAGAATCCAGACGGCAATGTTAAACAAAAGATGACTTCATTTAACCCTGAGAAACACTCATTGTCATATAAACCGATTGCAGGAATTCCTTTTTTCGCAAAAGGATTAAATGTTAAATGGTCCTTATTTAACGAGCAAGGTAATAATTCCAAACTTACTGTGGATTTTGAAGTAATGTTTAAAGGAATCGGAGGAATCCTTTCTCCTATTGTTAAGAAAAAGTTGGGAAAGGTTATTGATGGGTTGTTAGAAGAATTTAAATACTATGTGGAGAATGGAAAACCGCATCCGAGAACATTAACAGCAGTAGCCAGTAAGTAGTTTTTTGATCCGGATTACGATACTTTGTATTATCCTGACATAGGTGACCATTTTTTTTAATAAATACTACAAAACAGTCCACGTTTCAATCAATATTTACATATTAATTTATATTGAATCTAAATGATCTATGTCGTAACTTTATAATTGAGTAAATCTGTATTAATAAATACAGCTTTTGTGTACTAGTCAATTTAATATAATTGTTATGTCACAATCAGGAAATACGGATAAGAAAAACACAGATCCTTTATACACGCTAGCCGTAGTGTCTAGGCTTTCTAATACACCTACTCACTCCATCAGACAGTATATTGATAAAGGGTTAATACTACCTTTCAAGACTAAAAGTAAAAGGCATTTGTTTTCTGATGTCGATATCTTAAGATTAAAATGTATTAGAAAACATCTTGATGAACAAGGGTTAAATATAGCTGGCATAAATGCATTGTTTTCATTAGTGCCATGTTGGTTACTAAAACCTTGTTCTGTAGCGGACCGTCAAAATTGTGATGCCTATGTTGATGTGTCCAAACCTTGCTGGCAGGCTTCCAATAAAGGACCAGAATGTAAAACTTCAGATTGTAGGCTTTGTCCGGTTTACCAACTTCCGGAAAAATGTGTTAGTCTAAAGGATTTTATTAAGAAAATAACAAATTCATAAAAACTATAAAACATTTAATTATGGGAACAGATAGTATAGAAAAAGTATTGGATCTAAAAGGATTATTATGTCCAATACCAGTTGTAAAAATTAGCAATGCAATTAAGGAAGTTGAAGTTGGTGATGTGATAGAAGCTACGGCTACAGATCCAGGTGTAATGATGGACATACCAGCATGGTGTGCATGTACAGGAAACGAACTCCAAAGTATAGATGAGGTCGACAATGTATTTACTTTCAGAGTTAAACGTCTTAAATAAAATATTATGGATAGCGAAAGTATTATGCATTTTGTTGAATACGAACTACAGGCAATTGCCCTAACTTGGATGCTAGTGATATACACAATTAAAGCTATACAGCTCTCTAAATTACCAATGCCGTGGGAGAAAGAAAAACCTAAAGGTAGTGGAACACGTGGCATATTAAGATCTTATGGCAGTATATTCATGCCTTGGTCTACAGAAAGCAGCCGCGACAATATTTGGAGATGGTTAGGCTTTTCACTTTATCATGTTGGGTGTCTGGTAGCTATTGTAAATACCTTTACCTACACATTTACACCACATTTAATGACACCAACTGTCAAGTTAATATTTGCCATATTAATTGCTCCCGCCATTTTAATTGGATTTATAAAGTTCTACAGAAGACTTAGTCGTCCTGAATTAAGGCATATTAGCACTCCTGATGACTATTTTTCTCTGCTATCATTGCAGCTGTTTTTCTTTACCGGAATAATGGCCTTATTGCTTGATACCATATTTTGGAGATCAAGTTATTATATAATAACTGCAGCATTTTTGTTCTATGTTCCATTTAGTAAGATTTCACATTATATCTATTTTTTCTTTGCACGATTTCTTACCGGAAAAAGATATGGATGGCGTGGTGTAATACCTCAAAAATAAAGCTATGGAAACAAAAGAAAAAATTTATAAGGAGCTGGATAAACGCTATAATAGGCTAGTTGGCACTTCAGCTACAAATCTGTGTACGCATTGTGGATGGTGCATAGAATCATGTCACGTATATAAAGCCACTGGTAACCCAGATCACTCTCCAGTAGCAAAGGCCGAAAAAATTAGAAAGGTCATGAAGAAAAAACATGATTGGTTGTCGCGTATTTTTCCAAAATGGACTGGTGCAACAGACATTAAGGAGGAAGATCTAGATGATTGGCTTGAAGCCTCTTTTAAAAACTGTACTTTGTGTGAGCGATGTGTGGTAAACTGCCCTATGGGTGTAGAAACGCCACAAATTTTGGGTGTCGCCAGAGGTGTTTTAACAGCAATGGGAAAAAGCCCAGAAATTCTTAATCAATTAACAGATGCTGCTATAGCAAGGGAGCAAAATATGGAGATGATGGAAGGATTTTTCAGAAAGCAAATTGCCAATCTTGAAAAGGTGATTCAGGAAAAAATGGGAGATCCTAATGCAAGAATACCACTTTCTGAAGAGGCCGATATTTTATATGTTCCGCTTTCTGGTGCCCATACAATGGTTCCAGCGGCCATGATATTTAATGCTGCGAAAGCAAATTGGACAATGAGTCTTTATGAAGCATCCAATTATGGTTTATTTGTTGCAGATATCCCAAAGGCTAAGAAAATTGTGGAGCGTATAACTAAGGAAGCCAAGAAATTAAATGCTAAAACCTTGGTTGTTACAGAATGTGGTCATGCTTACGGCGTATTGAAATGGGAAGCACCAAAATGGTTTGGTAAAAAATTCGATTTTGAAGTTAAAAGTCTTCTTGAGGTTATGGATGATTATATTAAAGAAGGCAAACTTGAAATAGATCCATCCAAAAACTCAGAGCCTGTAACATATCATGACCCCTGTAATATGGGAAGAAAAGGTGGAATTTTTGAAGAACCAAGAAGGGTTATACAAGCATCATCTGCAGATTATAAAGAGATGACACCAAGTAAAGTAGAAAGTTTCTGTTGTGGTGGCGGAGCAGGAATGGTGGCCTGTAGTGAATGGTCTGAAGATAGACTATTATACGGAAGTGTAAAAGTAGATCAAATTAAAGAGTCCAAAGCTAAAAAGGTGGTTACCGCCTGTGATAATTGCCTGCATCAGATTCAAGAACTTGGTGAAACTAATAACTTGGGTATTTCTGTTAGTAATGTATCAGAACATTTGGCAAACGCTTTAGTTTTTCCAAACTCAAAAAATAAAAATTAAACAACATATTAAATTCATAAATAAAATGGAAGAAAACAAACCTAAACGGATGGCAATAATTGCCTCTCAAGGAACATTAGATTGGTCTTACCCTCCTTTTATTCTGGCTTCTACAGCAGCTGCCATGAATATGGAAGTAACCATGTTTTTTACGTTCTATGGGCTTACTTTACTTAAAAAAAAGGTAAAAGGTAAAGTAGCACCACAAACTAATCCGGCAATGCCTATGCGCATGCCGTTTGGCCCTAACTGGTTTCAAAAACTAACATGGCCGATACCTAATGTAATAATGGGAAATGTACCTTTTTTCGAAAATCTAGCAACAAGTCTTATGAAGAAAACATTTAAAAACAAAAATGTCATGTCTATTGAAGAATTAAGACAGATGTGCTTGGATTTAGGTGTTAAAATGGTGGGATGCCAAATGACAATGGACGTGTTTGGATTTAAAAAAGAAGAATTTATTGAAGGTGTTGATATAGGTGGAGCAGCATCCTTCTTAAATTTCGCTTCAGAAGCAGAAATTCAGCTTTTTGTATAAAATTTTAAGAACTTAGTTTTAAAAAGGGTTTTGCGAAATGCTAAACCCTTTTTATTCCAAATAAATCTTACGAATTAATATTTATAAGTATAATAGTGTTTTAATTGCTTTACGTAGTAGTTAAAGCAAGAGCAGGAATTCCTTTTTTCGCAAAAGGATTAAATGTTAAATGGTCCTTATTTAACGAGCAAGGTAATAATTCCAAATAATTTGACTTGGTTGCTTACCCTGTAATATGATATCCACCATCAACATGCCTGATTTCTCCAGTAATCGTAAGGTCAGGTCTAAATAAATGAACAATTTCATAAGCAAGATCCATTGGTTTGGCATTTCCTAAAGGACTCATTCTATTGGAAACCTGAACATCTTCTTTATTTAATGTCGCATTACCCGCCTTGCTTCCCATATAAGGAGAAAACCTAACTACATTAACACGAATATTGTGTGTTCTACCAAGTTCATCTGCTAACTCAATAGTGATTCTTTCTAATGCAGCCTTTGCAATACTAATATTTCGGTAAGGGTGAAAAGTAACTTTAGCAGCTGCGATATAACTAAGAGAACAGATTGATGCGCCTGTTTGTAGAACTTTGTATTTCAGTAAATAATGAGTTAACCTAATAAGAGAATAAGCAGATACGTCCATAGTATCACAAAATTCCTCTTTAGTTACATCTAACAAAGGTTTTACTTCTTTATTGCGAATGGTTTTGTCCATTGCAATAGCATGAAGTAATCCATTTAATTTAATATTTCTATCTGAAAGATTTCGCGCAAAAGAATCTATATTTTCATCTAGAGTGACATCTAGAATTTCTACAGATGCATTGCCCAATTCTTCTGTAACTGCCTGTTTAAAGTCTTGAAAGTTTTGCGTTAGGAATGCTTTTGCTTTTTCCGACAAATTAACGTGATGTTTACTCACTCCTAATCCAGTACAAATGACTCTGCCACCTTGTTTGATAATCTCTTTGGCTACGTACATTGCAAGCGAATGTTTATCGGCAATGCCAGTAATTAAGAATGTTGTATTTGTAAGCATGATATTAGTGTTTAAGATTAGGATAATTTGATATTACCATTTATATAAGGCTGTTCCCCAGGTCCAACCTGCACCTATAGCTGCGAATAATAGTAAATCTCCATTTTCGAATTCGTTATTTTTTATTGTTTCATCAAGAATCATGGGAATAGTACCTCCAGATGTATTAGCGTATCTGTCCATATTGGTTTTTACTTTTTCAAAAGGCATATTGACTCGTTTTGCAACTTCCTGAAGAATTTTTATACTTGGTTGATGAGGTAAAAGGAACTTGATTTCATCAATGCTACGTTTATTTTTTGTCAGTATTTCATTAATACATTTTGGAACCAGATCAATTGCAGTTTTATAAACTTCAGGGCCATTCATTTGAAAAAAGTGGTCTCCGTTAGCAACAGTAACATTAGAAGCTGGTTTTTCCGATCCACCGGCAGGAATGGTGAAATGTTCCTTTCCAGTGCCATCAGTATATAAAATAAAATCAAGAAACCCCTTATCTTCTGTTGTATCTGAAAGCATAATAGCGCCTGCTCCATCACCAAAGAAAACTGAGTCTCTTTGAGACCAATCGGTAATATTAGAAAAAGTATCTGCACCAATAACAAGTACGTTTTTATACATACCTGATTTAATATATTGAACTCCTGTAGAGGTGGCGAATAAAGCACCTGAACAAACTGCTGAAATATCAAAAGCAACAGCATTTTTTGCATTCAATTTTTCCTGTACAAAGCACGCACAAGAAGGCGCTTGTCTATCTGCTGTAGCAGTGGCCAGAATAATAAGATCAACATCGCTTGGTAGCAAACCTGCATTTTGGATTGCAGATAATCCAGCTTTATAGGCTAAATCGCTTGTAGTTTCCCCAGTAGAAATTCGACGTTCCTTAATTCCAAGATTTTCATAGATCCATTTGTCCGAAGATCCAATACCTTCGAAAAAATCATTTTTGACAATGTTCTTGGGTACATAAGAACCAGTACCTCGTATATAAGCGTTTATCATAGGTTAATTTTAGCCGATAAAATTCAATATTTTTTAATAGAATTTACAAAAATAAATAAATTGAAGATAATAAATATTTTTTCGGCAAAGTTTTTCGAGATATCAGATTTCTTTAGGTCAGAATAAATATTAATATTTCCCCATTTTTCTTTTTTACTGAATATTCCCATTAAATCTCTATGTTTTTTCTAATGTGGCACAACGTTTTTGTAAAAAATTAGTTGCGTGTGTAAGCAACTAATTTAGCAAATTAAAACCGAATAGAAACTCTACGATGATTTTCGTAAGTAGACTTGTACTTGCAATTAATTTTATAAGGTGT
>CAYTSL010000100.1:5180-6756 GCA_964440415.1 uncultured Flavobacteriaceae bacterium | reverse complement strand
GAAACCTGTAACAGTTTACCATTATAGAATTGGTTGCCTGTTAAAGCAAATTCAGCAATATATTGGGCCATTTGTAAGGCAGTAGTTGGTGCTTGGTAGTCTGGAAAAGCTTCTGCAAGCATTTCGGTTTGTACAGCTCCTAAAGCCAAAGCATTAAAGCTTGGTCCGGTTTCTTTATATTCTTCAGCTAACAATTCTGTTAGTGTAATAACTGCTCCTTTACTAGAACTATAAGCAGATAAACCTGGAAATTTCATACTCCCTTGTACGCCTCCCATAGAACTTATAGTCACTACATGGCTATCTTTTTTCATAAATGGTAATACCGTTCTAGTCAATTCTGCAACAGCATAAACATTAGTTTTATAAACCTGTTCAAAATCAGTCATTGTAGTTTCCGCAAATGGTTTATTCAATAAAGTCCCTGCATTGTTTATCAAAATATCCACTTGCTTCCATTCAGTTTTTATAAAAGAATCAACCTTTTTATAATTTTCGGGTTTACTTAAATCGCAGGCAAATGTATGAACGTTTTGTAAACTCAAATCTTTAATAGGTTTATCATTTCTGGATAAGGCTAATATCTTATAACCTTTATTGGCAAAAAGACGAACCAATTCATATCCAATTCCTCTGCTTGTTCCGGTAATTATTATGTTTTTCATTTATAATAAATGTATTTGAGTTTAAAGATAAAAAAGTTATAGGAAGTAATGTGAAATCTGAACTAAATCCATTAGCAAAATAGACCAAAAATCATTAAATTGTAGAAAATTGATCGACATGTCTACGGCTCATGATGGCATACAACGTTTTGTCATGGTTATTGAAACCAGCAACTACTTGAACAGACTTGAAGCTAATCAATTTAACCTATTCACTCAAAAGCTCCATAACAGTTTATTAAAATCGTTCAATCATTTTAAAGGAAAAATCCTAGTTAATAATGACAACATGTATATTGTTAAGTTCAAATCGGTGACTAACATAATTCTATGCGCTTTAAAAATTCATGATAACTTTAAATATATTACTCCCAAATTCGATACTTCAATAAGGCAACTAAAAATAGGTTTAGCTTCTGGTAATAAAAATAATGTTGAATCCATCAAAAAGGTTGCAACTAGAATTTGTGAGGTAGTAAAAGATCAAATTGTGGTTACTACTGACGTGAGGAAATTATACGAGGAGGTAAATAAAAATTCCTTTATTAACAAGGAACATATAAAAACTTTAAAGCCAGAAAACGAGGTTTTTATCAATGAGATAATGGACTTCTCTGCAACTATTTGGACAAATAGTGATTTTAATGTCAATGATTTCAGCAAGAATTTAGGTTACAGCAAAGCACAAGTTTATAGAAAGCTAAAGTTGCTTACAGGAAAATCCCCAAGTCGGTTTTTAAGGGAATTTAGGCTTAATAAAGCTTTAAATATGCTGCATGAAAAACACTCAAACATAACTGAAATAGCAGCAAAATCAGGATTTAACAGTTTGACATACTTCACGAAATGTTTTAAGAATAAATTCGGGATACTGCCATCTAAATATCTGCAACAGCATTAAATAAAAAATC
>CAYTSL010000100.1:0-5080 GCA_964440415.1 uncultured Flavobacteriaceae bacterium | reverse complement strand
TCTCTTAAACTTTTAAACCAACATAGTAACTGGATTTTCTATGTAATTTTTTAATGTTTGCAAAAATTCTGATCCAGTAACACCATCTACAGTTCTATGATCACATGCTAAAGTTAATTTCATTGTATTTCCAACTACAATCTGACCATTTTTAACAACTGGTTTCTGTAATATGGTACCAACAGAAAGAATAGCTGAATTAGGCTGATTTATAATAGAAGTAAAACTTTCTATACCAAACATTCCTAAATTAGAAATAGTAAATGTACTACCTTCCATTTCTTGCGGTGTTAGTTTTTTGTTTCGAGCTCTAACGGCATAATCTTTAACAGCGGCTCCTAATTGTGGTAAACTCTGTTCATTTGCAAAACGAACAACAGGCACTACCAATCCATCTTCAACGGCTACAGCCACACCAATATGTACATGGTTGTTCAAAACCATTTTATCATCAAACCATTGCGAGTTTACTTGTGGATGCTGACGTAATGCTAAAGCACAAGCTTTAACGATCATATCATTGAATGAAATTTTGGTATCTGGTATGGAATTAAATTGTTCTCTGAATGCGATAGAATTATCCATATCAAACTCAACAGCTAAATAATAATGAGGTGCTGTAAATTTAGATTCACCCAATCGTTTAGCTATCACTTTACGCATTTGAGAATGCTTGACCTCATCTGAGTCTTCCTGACCTGAAGGCACAAATTTAGCAACTGGTGCAGAGGATTGACTCACACCAGCAGATGGTGTAAAGTTCTCTATATCGCGTTTTATGATTCGCCCATTCTCTCCAGAACCCTGAACTTGAGTTAAATTGATTCCCTTTTCTTCTGCCATTTTCTTTGCCAAAGGAGAAACAAAAACTCGTCCGTTAGTTGAAATAACAGGAGTAGATGCAGATGCAACTTTCACTTCAGTTTTAGGTGCATCAGCTGCAGGACTTTCTTCTTCTTTTACTTCTGAAGGCATTGAACCTTCTATTTTAAAATTGCTTGCCAAATTTGACACGTCTGTTCCTTTTGGACCAATAATAGCCAACAGAGAATCTACTTTTGCGGATTCACCTTCTTTAAGGCCTACATATAATAAGTTTCCTGAATTGAAGGATTCAAATTCCATTGTTGCTTTATCTGTTTCAATCTCCGCAAGGATATCTCCTTCAGCGACCTCATCGCCAACCTTTTTTAACCAGGAAGCAACTGTACCTTCTTCCATGGTATCACTTAAACGAGGCATAGTGATAACAATTACACCTTCAGGTATTTCTGAAGATTCAGAACTTGCAGTATTTGTTTCTGGCTTTGATTCTTCTTTCTTTGGTTCTTCTTTAACTTCAGAATTTGCATCATTTAAAAGAGCAGAAACATCTTCGCCTTTTTCACCAATTATAGCCAGCAATTTGTCAACTTTAGTAGTTTCTCCTTCTTGTACACCAATATGAAGTAAAACACCTTCATGAAAAGATTCAAACTCCATTGTAGCTTTATCAGTCTCTATTTCAGCAAGAATATCTCCTTCACTAACCTTATCACCAACCTTTTTCAGCCAAGAAGCAACTGTACCTTCTTCCATGGTATCACTTAAGCGAGGCATTGTAATTATTTCTGCCATGTCTTATAATTTATGTTGTAAAAATGGATAATCTTCTTGCTCATAAACCGCATCATACATTAAGCTCTTTTCAGGATATGGTGACTCTTCTGCAAATTTTTCACATTCCGCTACTCCAGCTTTAACTTTTTTATCAATTGCCGCTAACTGATCCTCACTGGCATATTTTTTCTCTAGGATCAAGGTTTTTACTTGAGTGATAGGATCTATCTTTCTGTATTCGTTTACCTCATCTTTCGTTCTATAATGCTGCGCATCACTCATGGAGTGTCCTCTGTAACGATAGGTTTTCATTTCTAAAAATGTAGGACCACCACCTTTTCGAGCTCTAGCGATTGCTTCATCTAGTGCTTTAGCTACAGATACGGGATTCATTCCATCAACAGGACCACTAGGCATTTCATAACCTCTTCCTAATTTCCAGATATCTGGGTGGTTCGCAGTACGATCTACAGAAGTACCCATAGCATATCCATTGTTTTCACAAATAAATACCACCGGTAATTGCCAAAGCATGGCCAAATTGAATGTTTCATGCAAAGAACCTTGACGAGCAGCCCCATCACCAAAACAACATAAGGTTACAGCGTTACTGCCATGATACTTATCTCCAAAAGCTATCCCAGCTCCCAAAGGAATCTGACCACCTACTATTCCATGTCCACCATAAAAACGATGTTCTTTAGAAAAAATATGCATCGATCCACCTAATCCGTGAGAAGTTCCCGTAGATTTTCCAAATAACTCCGCCATAACTCGTTTAGGGTCTACACCCATGCCTATTGGCTGGACGTGGTTACGATATGCCGTTATCATTTTATCTTTTGTCAAATCCATAGCATGTAATGCTCCCGCTAAAACAGCTTCTTGACCATTATATAGATGAAGAAATCCTCTTACTTTTTGTTGTATGTATAATGCAGCAAGCTTGTCTTCAAACTTTCTCCAGAAGTACATATCTTCATACCACTTTAAATATATAGCTTTAGTTATTTTCTTCATTATTGGTTGAATTTACAAAACGAGAAACAAAAATAGCATTTTAGTTACTAATGAAAAAACTGTACAGAGTTAAAATTGCACTAAATCTTTATAGCGCAGATTTTTTAAAAACAAAAGGAAGAAGATTAACAAGCGAATCTGACTTTACAACCTCACCAACCTTACCCATGAAATAAATCTCAATTGGTAAATTTTGCTTTACTTCATATTCTGAAATGGCTTGTCTGCATGCACCACATGGTGGAATGGGTATTGATGTTTCCTGATTTCTAGATGATGCTGAAATTGCAATTTTTAGAATTTTGACATCAGGATATTTTGATCCGGCATAATAAATGGCTGTTCTTTCAGCACAAAGACCAGATGGATATGAAGCATTTTCCTGATTATTTCCGGTAACTACCTCTCCATTTTCAAGCAGTAATGCGGCCCCAACTTCAAACTTTGAATAAGGAGCGTAGGCTTTATTTCGTGCATCTATCGCTTCATCCATTAAAGATTTAATATCACTAGGCAATTCATTTATGGAATTGTAAACAATAAAATTAGATTCAATTTTAATTTCTTTCATGGAATAAATTTACTAAACTAATTTGTACAAAAAAACTATTGCCAAAAGCAATAGTTTTTTATTTATCTTTTTAACTAATAATGTTTTTTAATACTCTGAATACTCACCGTCTCCTAAATTAAATGACAGTGAGAAACGTAAAGTTCCTTCTAAAGGACTCTGTACTTTTGAGGCTGAAAACAAATATGAAAGATCAATATTTACCACATTATATTTAAATCCAGCACCTAAACCAAAGAATTTTCTTGCTCCCTTTTCTTCACTTTCATTGAAATAACCTGCTCGAATAGCAAACGAATCCTGATATAAATACTCGGCACTTAATGCCCATGTAAATTCCTGTAACTCCTCGCTAAATCCACCCGGAGCGTCACCAAACGATTGAAAAATACCTTTTATAAAGGTAACATCTGGGTCTTTTCCTTCAATAATATAATTTTCATCATTACTAACTAAAACATCTGTACCCTCATCAAAAACTCCGTTACTATTCGTGTCTTCATATTCTAATCTTGTACCTCTAATAGGCGGAGTAGGTACTAAAAGTTTTGTAATTTCTGCTGTGACCGCAAGTTTATTGTATTCATCAAAAATAAAATCGAATCCACCGCCTAATCGCATTGTCGTTGGCAAAAAGTTTTCATTTCCACCCTCATCATATTTAATCTTTGGCCCAATATTTTGTAATGCGAATCCACCTCTCCAGCGACCATTGTAGTCACTATAAGCAATCTCTTCACTTTGATAGAATCCTGTAATATCTACGGCGAATGAACTTGCAGAACCAGCATCTGCATCCACAGCATTAATTTTTAAGTCTGAAGTCAAATAACGCCCTGTTACTGCCATAGCAAATTGATCACTTAATCTTAATGAGTACGTAGCATCTATAGCAAACTCATTTGGTTTTACATTCTCCAATATTGTACCTGTAAGATCTGTTATTTCTATTTCACCAAGAGAAAAATATTTGAAACTTGCTGCAAATGCACTTCGTTCATTCAATCTATTATAATAAGAAAAGTTTCCTAAAAAAATATCATTTACCAGTTTACTTAAATAAGGCGTATAACTAACTCCTATTCCCGATTTAAAAGTTGAAAATGTATATTTTGAAGGATTCCAGTTTTGTGAAAAGGCATCCACCGAAGTAGCAACGCCCATATCACCTAAAGCAGCAGCTCTGGCATCTGAAGCTATCAACAAAAATGGAACTCCAGTTGTTATTACTCTACTATCGAAATCATTAGGAGTAATTTGAACTTCATTTTGAGCATTTATTTTAAAAACAAATACTAATGCTATTAATACTAAAATTCGATTTTTCATTTATAATATTTAATTTAAAAATATAATTTTTTATTAAAGTATGACAAGCTTTTCAAACTTTTCAGCTTTTTTATTGAGGGAGTTGGATCTGACTGTCAGTTTATAAACGTAAACGCCTTTACCTATCTTATCGCCAAAATCATCTCTACCATCCCAGTTAATACTTCTTGATAACGATGAAGTCCCTTGATCACAACATTCTGCACTTCCAGTTTGCCCGTTTAAGGTCCTTATTAGTTTTCCTGAAACAGTAAATATCTGTATAGAAACGTCTAAAGGTTCCGAACTATTGTGGTTAAACCAAAATTCTGTATAGTTTACAAATGGATTTGGATAATTTAAGACATTCTCAATCTTTAATTTTTCATCTTTATCAAACACTACAAACTGAATTTCAGAAGTTGATGAGTTATTATAAACATCCCATGCTTTTAGTGTTAGTGTGTGCAAACCAGGTTCCAAATCTCTGAAAGGATAGTTTACTTTTCCTCTTTGGTAGACATCAACATCCGTTTCATAATAATTGTTCAAAACAACTGGGTTTGTTTCGTCATTATCTAA